>NZ_JBFUFP010000021.1:0-23833 GCF_056403375.1 Rhizobacter sp. P2_H2 | reverse complement strand
GCGGTGATCCCGCCGCCCCCGCCGCCTCCGCCCCCACGGCCCACCCCGCGCGTACAGGCCGCCGCGCCGGCGGTGCCGCCGCYTGCCCCTGCTCCGGCACCGAAGGTCGAACTGCGCACGATGCCTGCGCCGGCGCCGGCCGCCCCGCGCATCGAACGCCCCCAGCCCGCTGCACCGGTACCCGAGCCCCGCGTGTCGGAGGCCGCCGCGGCCGCCTCCGCCGTGCGCGACGCGGCACCGGTGGCGGCACGGCCCGCCGCGCCGCCGCCTGCGGTGGAGCCCGAACCGACGGCGCCGCAGCCGCTTCCGCTGCCCTTGCCGTTGCCCCCCGTCGCGCCGCCGGTGGCGATGCCGGTCCCGGTGGAGCCGCCACCACCCCCCGCGCCGCTGCCGGTCCCGCGCCCCGAGCCGGTTGTCGAGGTGCCGCCGCCCGTCCCGGTGCCGGCCCCGCCGCCGGTGCCTGTTCCGGCGCCAGTTCCTGCACCCGTGCCGGCACCGTCACCGGTACCAGCCCCCGCACCGCTGCCCGAGCCCATGCTCGCACCCCAGCCTGTGGCGCCCCCCACCACGCGGCGCGCCAGCCCCGGTACCGCCGTCGAGCCCGCCACCGCCCCGTCACCGGTCGGCCCCACCACCGGCCCTGTCGTCGGCCCCGGCGGCGAGACCGGCCACGACAACGCCGCCACGCCGCCCGGTGCCCCCGGCGAACCGAAGCTGAACCTCAACCTGCCGAGCCTGCGCAGCCGCGGCAGCAGCGCCGGCGGCATGTCGCCCGGCGTGCTGCCGCTGTTGCCGCCGCCGCCCGAGCGCAAGGCCAAGATCACCGAGGAGCTCGACAAGGCCGGTCGCACCGATTGCCGCACCGCCTACAGCGGCATGGGCCTGCTGGCGGCCGTGCCGCTGGCGGTCGATGCGGTCAAGGGCAGCGGGTGCAAGTGGTAGGTCGCCTCAACGCGCCGGCGCCGCCGCATGCGCCTTGCGCAGGCTCTCCATCCACGCCGTCCAGTCGACCGGCCCGGCGGCGTGGCGCTTCTGCAGGTTCTCCAGCACGCGGCCCCACGCCCGGTCGAAGTAGGCGTAGGTCTTGTCCCATTCGCCGCCGTCGCCCCAGCCGACGTGGTGCAGCGTCACGCGCGTGCTGTTGTCATCGACCGGCGCGAAGCGCACGACGACGAAGGTGCGCTGCCGGCGCGCCTCGGGCAGCGAGGGCGGTGCGTTCCAGTCGAAACTGATCATCTGCATCGGCTGCAGCGCCATGAAGTGCATGTCGTCGGCGCCCTTCATGCCGGGCTCGGCCAGCGGATCCATGTGGATGTGGAAGGCCCCGCCGACGCGCGCATCGACCTCGGCCTCGGGCGCGAAGAAGCCCTCGATGCCCGCCTTCGTGGTCCAGCTCTGCCAGACGGCGGCCAGCGGCGCAGCCACCACCGCTTCCTTGTCGATCGAACGCTCGAGCGCGGCGGCGCCGTCGGCCAGCGCCGCGAGCAGCAGCGCGCACGAGACCCCGAGGGCGATGAATCGCATGGCGTTCCCCATCGAATTGGCGGCGCCAGACACTACCATCGCGGGCATGTCCGCTCAAGCGCCTTCCCCAGCGCCCACCTCCCCCGGCCCGCTCGCCGGCCTCAAGGTGCTCGAACTCGGCCAGCTGATCGCCGGCCCGTTCGCCGCCAAGACCCTGGCCGACTTCGGCGCCGACGTGATCAAGGTCGAGCCGCCCGGCAGCGGCGACCCGCTGCGCCAGTGGCGCCTGATGCACGCGGGCACCAGCGTCTGGTGGGAGGTGCAGTCGCGCAACAAGCGCAGCCTGGCGCTCGACCTGAAGCAGCCCGAGGCGCGTGACATCGTGCGCCGGCTCGCCGCCGAGTGCGACGTGCTGGTCGAGAACTTCAAGCCCGGCGTGATGGAGGCCTGGGAGCTCGACTACGAATCCCTGTCGGCCGCCAACCCGGGCCTCGTGATGCTGCGCATCAGCGGCTACGGCCAGACCGGGCCCTACAAGGACCGGCCGGGCTTCGGCGTCGTCGCCGAGGCGATGGGCGGCCTGCGCCACCTGACGGCCGAGCCGGGCCGCGTGCCGGTGCGCGTGGGCGTCAGCATCGGCGACACGCTCGCGTCGCTGCACGGCGTGATCGGCATCCTGATGGCGCTGCAGCACCGGCACGCGACGGTGTCGGCCGAGGCACCGAAGGGGCGCGGGCAGGTCATCGACGTGGCCCTCTACGAAGCCGTCTTCAACTGCATGGAAAGCCTGCTGCCCGAGTACAGCGCCTTCGGCACCGTGCGAGAGCCCGCTGGCTCGGCGTTGCCCGGCATCGCGCCGAGCAACGCCTACGCCTGCCGCGACGGCTGGGTGCTGGTGGCCGGCAACGGCGACAGCATCTTCAAGCGCCTGATGGCGGCGATCGGGCGCGACGACCTCGGCGCCGACCCGGCGCTGGCCGGCAACGCCGGGCGCGTCGCGCGGGTCGCCGAGATCGACGCGGCGATCGGCGATTGGGCCGCGTCGCGCGGCGTCGCCGAGGTGCTGGACGCGCTGAACGCCGCCCACGTGCCGGCCGGGCGCCTCTACACCGCGCGCGACATCGCCGACGATCCGCACTACCGCGCGCGCGGCATGCTGCAGCGCATCACCAGCGCGCAGGGCCTGTCGCTCGAGACCCCGGGCATCGTGCCGAAGCTGAGCGCGACGCCCGGCTCGATCCGCCGCCGCGCGCCGACCCTCGGCGAGGACAGCGAGGCCGTGCTGCGCGAGATCGGCGTGACGCCCGGGCAACTGGCGGCGCTGCGCGAACGCGGCGTGCTTTGAGACGATGTAGACCGGAGCGACCCGCATGCAAGAGCGCCCCCACCGCAGCCCCGTCGTGCTGGTCCTGGCCTACCTGGCGGCGGGCACGGCCTGGGTGCTGCTGTCCGAGCATGCGGCGCTCGCGCTGACCAGCGACCCGCGCCAGCTGACGCTGGTGCACACGATCCAGGGCCTGCTGTTCGTCGCGATGACGGGCTGCCTGCTGATCCTGCTGCTGCGCTCGCTGACCACGCGCGCCAGCACCGAAGACACCGTGCTGCACGAGATCGCCGTCAGCTACGAGCAGATGTTCCACGCCAATCCGCAGCCGATGTGGATCTACGACGCGCTGTCGCTGCGCTTCCTGGATGTGAACGGCGCGGCGATCGCGCAGTACGGCTGGTCGCGCGAGGAATTCCTGCAGATGACGCTGGCCGACCTGCGCCCGCCGGAAGACATCCCGGCGATGGAGGCGCAGGTGCGTGCGGTGCGCGGGCCCGACGCGCCCGGCGTCACCTCGTCCGGCCCGTGGCGCCACCGCCGCAAGGATGGCAGCGAACTGCTCGCACGCACCAGCGCGCACGGCCTGCAGTTCGGCGACCGCAGCGCGCGGCTGTGCGTGGTGACCGACGTGACCGCGCAACAGGCGCTCGCCGCCGAACGCGAGCAGATGATCACCGAGCTGCGGCATTCGCGCGAATGGCTGGACGCCGCGATCAACGGCGGCCGCATCGGCCTGTGGGCGCGCGACCTGCGCAGCGACATGCTGACGCTCGGCGGGCGCTGGGCCGACCTGATCGGCACGACCCCCGACGATTTCAACTCGCGCTTCGGCGAAGTCGCCACCGACAGCTTCGCGAAGCTGTGCCATCCGGACGACCTGCCGGGCGCGAGCGAGCGCTTCCGCGCCTTCCTGCGCGACCAGCGCGAACCCTATGCCGACGAGTACCGGCTGCGCCACGCCGACGGCCGCTGGGTGTGGGTGCTCAGCCGCGGGCACGTCGCCGAGCGCGATGCCGACGGCCGCATCCTGCGCATGGTCGGCAGCTTCGCCGACATCACCGATGTGAAGGCGGCCCAGGCGGCCCGCGAGCAGCAGCACGCGGCCGAGCAGGCCAACGCGATGAAATCGCAGTTCCTCGCCCGCGTGAGCCACGAGCTGCGCACGCCGCTCAACGCGGTGCTGGGTTTCTCGCAGCTGCTGCGGCTGGACACCGCCGCGCCGCTGCAGGCGCAGCAGCTGGAGCGGGTCGAGCACATCGAGCGGGCCGGCCAGCACCTGCTGCGCCTGATCACCGACCTGATGGACCTGAGCAAGGTCGAGGTCGGTGCGATGGACATGCACAGCGTGCCGCTCGACCTGCAGGCGCTGGCCGACGAGGCGCTCGCGATGGTGGCCGGCGACGCCGCGCAGCGCCGCATGCACATCGAGCGCGCATTCGAGGCCGGCCTGCCGCCTGCGCTGGCCGACCCGCTGCGCCTGAAGCAGTCGCTGCTGAACCTGCTGTCGAACGCGATCAAGTACGGTGCCCCCGAGGGAGTCGTGCGGGTCACGCTGCACCGCGCCGAGGCAGGCGCACTGCAATTGGCCGTCTGGAACAGCGGGCCCGGGCTCAGCGACGCTCAACTCGCGCGGCTGTACGAGCCGTTCAACCGCCTCGGGCGCGACGCCGGTGCCGAAACCGGCAGCGGCATCGGCCTGGCGATCACCCGCCAGCTTGTCGAGAGCATGGGCGGCCGCATCGAGGCCCGCAGCCAGCAAGGCGCCTGGGCCGAGTTCACGCTCACACTGCGCAGCGCACCGCCACCCGCGACGGGTTGAGCGCTCGGCCACGAATATGTCGTGGCCCACCACTTGCTTTGCCTTTTTTCACACAGGTGTCACGAATGCATACCCGTTCGTGACGCGTTGAGCAGTTGCGGTTTCCCCGGGATCACAAGCGGGCCCGCACTGAGCACGATGGAGGCAGAGGCATGGGGGAGGCGGATGGTCCGACCCTGCGCACATGGCGGCAGCGGAGGGATCCTTTCGCTGCCTTTCTTTTGGCGCCAGAGATCCTGGCACTTGATCGAGGGATGCGAATGTTTCGCTTGAAGTACATCAGCGCCACCGTCATGGCGCTGTGCGCCGCCGGTGCCACGCCGGCCTGGGCCCAATCCGACACCCCGGCCCCGGACACCACGGGCGCAGCCCAGAAGTCGCTGCAGCGGGTCGAGGTCACCGGCTCGCGCATCAAGCGCATCGATGCCGAGACCGCCTCGCCGGTGCAGGTGATCACGCGCGAGCAGATCGACCGCTCCGGCGCGCAATCGGTCACCGAGCTGCTGAACCGCCTGCCGGCCAGCAATGCCGGCAACTTCAATGCGAATGCGGTGGCAAGYTACACGCCCGGTGCCGGCGGCGTCTCGCTGCGCGGGCTGGGTGCGCAGGCCACGCTGGTGCTGATCAACGGCCGCCGCATGGCGCCGTACGGCTTCGCCTCGGGCGGCCAGCAGTCGTTCTTCGACATCAACTCGATCCCGCTCGACGTGGTCGAGCGCATGGAGGTGCTGCTGGACGGCGCGTCGGCCATCTACGGCTCCGACGCGATCGCCGGCGTCATCAACGTGATCCTGCGCAAGAACTACAACGGCCTGTCGCTGTCGGGCTCGGGCTCGCAGTCGGGCTACCACGATGGTGCGGCGGGCAAGTTCAGCACCACCTGGGGCAAGGGCGATCTCGAGAACGACAAGTACAACTTCTTCCTGAACTACTCGCACGAGCAGCAGAACTCGGTGAAGGCCTCGCAGCGGCCGATGACCTCGACCGCGGACTTCCGCCGTTTCGGGCTGACCGACCTGCGCTCGAGCTACGGCTACCCGGGCAACCTCTACAACCCCACCACCGGAGCGTTCATCGGGCCGATGCCGGGCTGCACGCCGCTGAACGAGCCGGGCGCCGCCGCCAATGGCCGCTGCTACTACCAGGGTACCGACCACCAGGACCTGGTGCCGGAAACCAAGCAGGATGCGCTGTTCGGCGCCGCCACGCTGGACCTCGGCAGCGGCTTCGAGCTGTTCGGCGACGCGCTGTTCGTGCGCAACAAGTACAAGGGCGAGTCGCCTTCGTACAACACCGCCACCTACCAGTCGACCGGCACGCTGCCCAACATCTTCATCACGCTGCCGGCCAACCATCCGCAGAACACCACCGGCGCCGACGTGGGGCTGCGCTACCGCTTCATGGACGTGCTGCACACCACCGAGGTGACGGCGGACACCACCCGCCTGGTGCTCGGCGGGCGCGGCACCCTGGGCGGCTGGGATGCCGAGAGCGCGCTGATGTACTCCGGCACGCGTGCGCGCGTCTGGACGCGCGGCCTGCTCAATGACTCGGTGCTGATCGGCGGCGACGTGCTCGATGCCAACGGCGTCGCCAACCCGAACTTCATCTTCGGCAACCCGGGCGCCAACGATCCGGCGCTGATGGCCGCCCTCTACCCGACGCTGCGCGACGAAGGCAAGACCAGCACCACGTCGATCGACCTGCGCGGCTCGCGCGAGCTGATGAAGCTGCCGGCCGGCGGCCTCGGCCTCGCGCTCGGCGTCGAACTGCGCCGCGAATCGTTCAAGAGCACGCCGGACGCGCTGACCGCATCGAATGCGATCAGCGTGCTGGGCGCCGCCTCGTCCGACGGCTCGCGCAACGTCAGCGCGGTCTACGCCGAGCTGTCGGTTCCGATCACCAAGACGATCGAGGCGTCGCTCGCGACCCGCACCGACCACTACAGCGACTTCGGCAGCGCCACCGTGCCGAAGGCCGGCCTGAAGTGGAAGGTGCTGCCGAACCTGGCACTGCGCGCCACCTACGCCGAGGGCTTCCGGGCCCCGTCGCTGACCGAGACGACGCAGTCGCCGGTCAAGGGCTTCTACTCCGGCATCCGCGACCCGAAGCTGTGCCCGGATCCGAGCGACACCACCAATGCGAACTGCGACCTGTCGCTCGAAGCGGTCTCGGGCTCCAACCCGAACCTGAAGCCCGAGAAGTCGAAGAGCTTCACGGCCGGCCTGGTGTTCGAGCCGACCGAGAACGTCTCGCTGTCGTTCGATGCCTACAAGATCAAGCGTCGTGACGAGATCTCGTCGATCGACCCGGACTACCTGCTGGCCCACGAGGCGGACTACCCGGGCTACGTGGTGCGCAAAGCGGACGGCACGATCGACAGCCTGAACCTGCAGTACACCAACCTCGGCTCGACCCGGATCTGGGGCTACGACATCGAGTTGCGGGCGCGCCAGGACCTCGGCTCGGCCGGCCGCGTCGGCCTGACCATCGTCTACAACAAGATGCCGCGCTACATGGTCGCGAACGTCAAGGACGCACCCGAAGTCGACTACGCCGGCACCTACAACCAGCCGAAGGAGCGCTTCAAGGCTGGCATCGACTGGGACATCGGCGACTGGTCGACGACGCTGAGCGGCAACTACACCGGCAGCTTCCTGCGCGCCTTCACGCCGGCCGACCTGAGCTGCTCGTACGCCAGCGGCGCGCACCCGGAGCTGTGCCGCGTGAAGGCCTGGTCCACCGCCGACCTGTACGTGGCCTACAAGGGCGTCAAGAACCTGACGCTGAGCGTGAACATCGACAACATCGAGAACCGCGAGCCGCCGATCGACGAACGGCTGGTCACCCGCTACATCGCCTACAACCCGGGCTACCACAGCCAGATGGGCCGCAAGGTCACGCTGGCGGGCAAGTACACGTTCTGGTGATGCACGGCGGCATGGGCCGCCACTGCATTGACGAACGACAAGGGGGACCCGCGAGGGTCCCCTTTTTTCATGCGTCTCTCTTGAGGTCGCGGAACGCCGCGAACAGCCACGAGCGCATGCCGACCACCAGCGTGTAGGCGCGCCGCTGGTCGGCCGGCAGCTTCTGGTCGGCCAGGTGCTGCTGCGCGAAATCCTGCCCGACGCGCTGCAGCCGCTCGACGAAGCTCGCCGCCAGGCTGGTGCCGATCTGGCCGTGCACCAGCATCAGCATCTCGCCGTCGCCGTCGAAGCCGCTGTTGAAGTAGTCGTCGGCCACGTGCTCGCGGAAGAACGCCATCACCGGGCCGTTCGGCCGCCAGCGGAAGGTCTTCGCCACCTGCAGCCGGTAGCGGTTCATCGGCCGCAGCTCGATGATGCCCAGCCGGTCCAGCTGCACCAGGTAGCGCACGCAGTCGGCCTCGCTGAAGGTGTAGGTGCCGATCATCTGCTCGTACGTCCACTGGCTCATGCAGCAGATCGCCAGCAGCAGCAGGCGCCGGTCGGCCACCACCGCCTTCTCCTGCTCGAGCGTCAGCTCGCGGCGCAGCGGCTGCGCATCGGCGATCTGGCGCGCCAGCTCGGCGAAATCCATCTTCAGCACGCGCAGCACGTCGTCGATGCGCGACAGCGGCATGTCGCCCTTCGCGAAGACGCGCTTGATGCTGGATTCCGACATGTCCAGTTCCTCCGCCAAGCGGGCGTAGGTGATGTCGGCGCGCTTCAGTTCGGCCTTCAGCGCATGGACCAGGTCCTGGGTGGTGCTCATCTCGACCCTCAAAAAGTATCACCAGACGATACCAGCGAGCCATGCCGCTGCAACCCCTCCAGGGAGGGATTGAACTGAATGCCGAGGACGGCGAGCATCCGCTCCGTCCTCAACAACCATCGAGAGTTCCATGCAACCCACCCTGATCCGCAAAGACACCAAGGCCTGGAAGGCCCAGGTCTGGATCTCGTTCGGTGCGGCCGCCACGCTGTGCGCGACCGGCCTCGCGTACCTGCCCGGTGAGGACATCCACCGCGCGTTCATGGTGATGGGCTACGTGTTCTGCCTGTCGACCGCGTTCGCGCTGGCCAAGTACATCCGCGACAACGAGATCCGCCGGACCGACACGCCGATGTGGGGCCTGGTGGTGTGGGGCGGCTTCGGCCTCGCGATGACGCTGACCGGCTGGGGCCTGTGGCGCATGGACGTCAACCCGACCTACAAGGCCTTCCTCGGCGTGTGCTGGCTGTTCCTGATCTCCAGCGTGTTCACGCTGGCCAAGACGCTGCGCGATGCCCACGAGGCCGCATTGGCCGAGGCCCGCCGCGACGGCATGCGCGCCGGCCGCGAACTGAACGAGCGCGAGTGACCCTTCTTCAACCGGAGACGACCATGAAGGCTTTCAGACAACCGGCCCTGCAGGCCCTGATCGCGGCGGCCCTGCTGGCCGCAGGCGCCCCCGCGGCGCAGGCCCATCCGCCGAACGCCTCGGACGCCAGCGCGCTGTCGCTGCTGCCGATCGCGATCTCGGTGAGCGCGCCGGTGATGATCCTGTCGGCCGGCGCGGTGCTGAGCGTCGTCGCGGTCGAGGCGTCGGCCGATGGCGCGGTCTGGGTGCTGCAACGCGCGTCCGACGGTGCCCGCGCTTCGCTGACGCTGTCGGGCCAGCTGGCCGGCGCGATGTCGGTGGCGGCCGGCACGACGATCGCGGTGGCCGCGATCAGCACCGGCTGGGTGCTGTCGGCCGCGGGCCAGGCCATCGCCTTCATCCCGAACGAGATCGGCAAGGCGCTGCTCTACAACGAGCGGGTCACGCTGTGAACCCGGGCGCATGGCTGGCGATCGCTCTGCTTGCCGCGGCGCCGCCGGCCCACGCCGGCCGCTCCTGCGAGCGCAAGCTGCCCGACGCGCGCAACGTCGAGCGGGCGATGACGCTGGCCGAGCACACCGCGCAACGCCTGGACGCGAGCGGCGCGCAGGTGGTGCTGGTGGCGCGTGTCGGCCAGGACCTGCGCGAGTACGGACAGCGCTATTCGCACTTCGGCATCGCCTACCGCGACGCGCCGGCCGCCCCCTGGCGCGTCGCGCACAAGCTGAACCAGTGCGGCACCGCGAAGTCGGCGGTCTATCGCCAGGGCCTCGGCGAGTTCTTCCTCGATGACCTGTTCGAGTACGAAGCCGGCCTGGTCGTGCCGAGCCCCGAGGTGCAGGCCCGGCTGCTGCCCGCGCTGCGCGACAACCGGCGCCTGGCGCAGCTGCACACGCCGGCCTACAGCATGGTGGCCTACCCCTGGGCGCAGGCCTACCAGCAGTCGAACCAGTGGGCGATCGAGACGCTCGCGATGGCGCAGGACCCGTCGATCGCCAGCCGTCCGCAGGCCCAGGCCTGGCTGCGCGAGCACGGCTACGTGCCGGACACGCTGCACCTGTCGGCCTTCCAGCGGCTGGGGGCACGCATGACGGCGGCCAACGTCGCGTTCGACGACCACCCGAGCGCGAAGCGATTCACCGATCGCATCGAAACCGTCACGGTCGACTCGGTCTTTCGCTGGATGAACCGCAGCGGACTGGGCACTTCCATCGCCGTTGTGCGGTAGATTGCCCGGCGGCGCCCCGCGACGACCAGACGACAACACATCAGGAGACACCGTGGATCCCCACGCGCACCCCAATCAGTTCGCACTGCTCGGCCAGCGGCGCTTCGCCCCCTTCTTCTGGACGCAGTTCCTCGGCGCCGGCAACGACAACCTGTTCAAGTTCGCCTTCACGGTGCTGGTCACCTACAAGGTGCAGGTGTCGTGGCTGTCGCCGCAGCTCGCGGGCCTGGTGATCGGCGCGCTGTTCATCCTGCCGTTCCTGCTGTTCTCGGCCACCAGCGGGCAGCTGACCGACAAGTACGACAAGACGCGCGTGATCCAGCTCGTCAAGTCGCTCGAGATCGCGATCATGCTGCTGGCCGCCTGGGGCTTCTGGGTCACCAACGTGCCGGTGCTGCTGGCCTGCGTGTTCCTGATGGGGTTGCACTCCACGCTGTTCGGCCCGGTGAAGTTCGCCTACCTGCCGCAGCACCTGGGCGAGCGCGAGCTGACCGGCGGCARCGGCATGGTCGAGATGGGCACCTTCGTCGCGATCCTGCTCGGCCAGGTGGCCGGCGGGCTGCTGGTGGGCATCCCCGAGGTCGGGCGCCACTACGTCGCGATCGGCTGCATCGCGGTCGCGCTGCTCGGCCGGCTGACGGCGCAGTACGTGCCGCCGTCGCCGTCCACCGACCCGGCGCTGAAGATCAACTGGAACCCGGTCACCGAGACCTGGCGCAACCTGAAGCTCGCGCACGAGAACGTCGCCGTGTTCCGCTCGCTGCTGGGCATCTCGTGGATGTGGTTCTTCGGCGCGGTGTTCCTGTCGCTGTTCCCGGCCTTCGCGAAGGAGGTGCTGCACGGCGACGAGCAGGTCGCCTCGCTGCTGCTGGTGGTGTTCTCGATCGGCATCGGCACCGGCTCGCTGCTGTGCGAGGTGCTGTCGCGCCGGCACGTCGAGATCGGCCTGGTGCCGTTGGGCGCGATCGGCATGAGCATCTTCGCGATCGACCTGTTCTTCGCGTCGCGCGGGCTGCCGCCGTCGGCGCAGCTGTCGCTCGCGGGCTTCGTCGCGGTCGGCGCGCACTGGCGGGTGATGGCCGACCTCGCGCTGCTGAGCCTGTTCGCGGGCCTCTACAGCGTGCCGATGTACGCGATGATCCAGCTGCGCTCGCAGCCCAGCCACCGTGCCCGCATCATCGCGGCCAACAACATCCTGAACGCGCTGTTCATGATCGTCAGCGCGGTGCTGGTCGGCGTGCTGCTGAAGGCGGGGCTCACCATTCCGCAGGTGTTCCTGGTGGTCGGCGTGCTGAACGCGATCGTCGCGTTCTACATCTTCCTGGTGGTGCCGGAGTACCTGCTGCGCTTCATCGCGCTGATCGCGACGCGCTGCATCTACCGATTCAAGGTGCGCGGCGACGAGCACATCCCGACCAAGGGCGCGGCGATCCTGGTGTGCAACCACGTCAGCTTCGTCGACGCGGTGCTGCTGATGGCGGCCAGCCCGCGGCCGATCGCCTTCATCATGGACCACCGCATCTTCAAGCTGCCGGTGCTGGGCTGGATGTTCAAGCTCGCGAAGGCGATCCCGATCGCGCCGCAGCGCGACGACGCCAAGGTCTACGAGCAGGCCTTCGAGCGTGCCCGTGCGGTGCTGGCCGACGGCGAGCTGGTGTGCATCTTCCCGGAAGGCGCCATCACCAAGGACGGCCAGCTCGGCGAGTTCAAGGGCGGCGTGATGAAGCTGCTGGAGACGAACCCGGTGCCGGTGATCCCGCTCGCGCTGCAGAACCTGTGGGGCTCGTTCTTCTCGCGGGTGGAGCAGGGCGGCGCGATGGTCAAGCCGTTCCGGCGCGGCATGTTCACGCGGGTCGGCATGGTGGCGGGCGTGCCGCTGGCGCCCGGCGAGGTGACGCCGGACGGGCTGCGCACGCGGGTCGGGGAATTGTTGGCAAGTTAGCGCGGCGTGGGCACGCCGATTGCCCTTCAGGGCTTGCATCCATCCAGCTCGACCCATACCTACAAGCCGCCATGAACCTTCCGAACCTGCCCTTCCTCAGCCGCCGCAACGACGGGGACTTCCAATCGGTGTGGCCCTCGCTGCAGCGCGCGCGGCACTGCATGGTGACGACGCGCCTGGCCAGCGGCGCGCCGCACGCGGCCCAGGTGCGCATCTCGATGACCTCCGGCGACGGCCCGCCGCACGTCTGGCTGATGGTGCCGCGCGACAGCCGCGTCGCGCTCGACGTCGAGATCGATCCGGACGTGACGCTGTCGTTCGTCGACCCGCGCACCCGGCAACTCGTGCATCTGACAGGCGAAGTCGCGCTGGTCGAGGCGCATCACGACCCGGTGTACCTGCACCCGAGCGTGCGCCAGGAGCCGCAGCTGGCCGTCGTCGAGGGCGAGCAGGATTTCGTGATGCTGCGGGTCGACATCCCGAGCGACCAGCAGCCCCGCACGCAGGTGACCGACACGCGCACGGTCGACTTCAGCGCGTCGCGGCCGCATTGGCCGCGGTCCGTTCCGTCGGCCTGATCCGCCGGACTGGATTGCGGCTCAGCGCCCTGCGACGATCGCCCGCGAGAAGGTCTTGCGCACCGTCGTCAGGTGGCGGCGCATCGCCTGCCGCGCGGCAGCCGGGTCGTGTGCCGCGATGGCCTCCAGCACACGCCGGTGGTCGTCGACCGCCGCGGTGTGCAGCCCCGGCGTCGTGAACAGCGTCTCCATCCGGTCCTGCATCGGCGTGTAGCGCTGGTCCCACAGCGTCGTCACGATGAACAGCAGCGCCGCGTTGCCGCTGGCGCGCGCGATGCCGATGTGGAAAGCCCGGTCGCCATCGTGCAGCAACGGGTTACGGGCATGGTCCTGCACCATCTGGTCCAGGCTGCGCTGCAGGCCTTGCAGGTCCTGCTCGGTCGCGTGGCGCGCCGCGAGGGCCGCGGTCTCGGTCTCGACGACCAGCCGCGCCTCCAGCAGCTCCAGCGGGCCGACCGGCGGCTCGTCCGCCGAGGCTGACGCCGCCCGTGGCGACGACGCATCCAGCACCTGCACGCCGGCCCCGACCCGCACCGACACCCGTCCCTGCACCTCCAGCGCGATCAGCGCCTCGCGCACCGAGGCCCGGCTGACGCCCAGTTGATCCGCCAGCTCGCGCTCTGGCGGCAGGTAGCTGCCGATGCCGAAGCGCCCGCTGTCCATCGACTCGCGCAGCACGCCGGCGATGTGCTGGTACAGGCGCTTGGTCTCGATCGGCGGCAGTCGCTGGTGGCTCATCGGTCGATTTTCCCATCAGGGTCAACCCGGTTGCCGCGGATCGCGGGCGATCGCAACAATGGTCTATTGGTCTGACCTTTATACCTTTTCGGGGCAACCCCAGGAAGCCGGAATGACCCCTGCCACCGATCCACGCCTGCTGCTGCTGAACCCCGCCGACAACTGCCTGGTGGCCTGCCGCGCGCTGGCCGCCGGCGAGACGCTGTTGATCGACGGCGAGCCGGTGATGCTGCCGCGGCCGGTGGCGATGGCGCACAAGCTGGCGCGGCAGGCGCTGGCGGTGGGCGACAAGGTGCTGCGCTACGGCGCGGTGATCGGCAGTGTGCAGCGGCCGATCGCGCGCGGTGAGCACATCCACACCGACAACCTCGCGAGCGACTACCTGCCCACCTACACGCTGCAAGACGGCTCGAAATATGCGAAATGACTCCCCCCCGGAAGCGCTTCGCGCCTCCCCCCCTGGGGGGCGCCCCCAGTGGCCCGGCGAAGCCGGTTCCACGGGGTCCGCTGGATCATCGGACCTCCGCGGCTATGCGCGCGCCGACGGCCGCAAGGGCATCCGCAACATCGTCGCGGTCGCCTACCTGGTCGAGTGCGCGCACTTCGTCGCGCACGAGGTGACGCAGTCGTTCCGCGGCGCGCCGGTGCACCTGGTCGGCTTCCCCGGCTGCTACCCGAACGCCTATGCCGACAAGATGATGCGCCGGCTGCTGACGCACCCGAACGTCGGCGCGGTGCTGCTGGTCTCGCTCGGCTGCGAGAGCTTCGACAAGCGCGGGCTCGAGGCCGAGGTCGCCGCGAGCGGCCGGCCGGTGCACACGCTGACGATCCAGGAGCATGGCGGCACGCGCAAGACGCTGGCCGAGGGCGTCGAGTGGGTGCGCTGGGCGCTGGCCGAGCTCGACACGCAGCCGCGCGTGCCGATGCGCTGGGACGAACTCGTCGTCGCGACCGTCTGCGGCGGCAGCGACGGCACCAGCGGCATCACCGCGAACCCGGCGGTCGGCCGTGCGTTCGACACGCTGATCGCACGCGGTGCCGCCTGCATCTTCGAGGAGACCGGCGAGCTGGTCGGCTGCGAGTTCCACATGCAGCGGCGCGCCGCGACCCCGGAGCTCGGCGACGAGATCGTGCGCTGCGTCGCGAAGGCGGCGCGCTACTACGAGACGCTCGGCCACGGCAGCTTCGCGCCCGGCAATGCCGACGGCGGGCTGACGACGCAGGAGGAGAAATCGCTCGGCGCCTACGCGAAGAGCGGCGATTCGCCGATCAGCGGCCTGATCAAGCCCGGCGACATCCCGCCCACCGGCGGCCTGTACCTGCTCGACGTGGTGCCCGACGGCGAGGTGCGCTTCGGCTTCCCGAACATCTCCGACAACGCCGAGATCGTCGAGCTGATCGCCTGCGGCGCGCACCTGACGCTGTTCACGACCGGCCGCGGCTCGGTGGTCGGTTCGGCGATCTCGCCGGTGATCAAGGTGTGCGCGAACCCGGACACCTACGACCAGCTCGCCGACGACATGGACGTGAACGCCGGCCGCATCCTGCGCGGCGACGCGACGCTCGACGAGGTGGGCGCCGAGATCGTCGCGCTGGTGCAGGACGTCGGCCACGGCCGCGAGACCGCCAGCGAATCGCTGGGCCACCGCGAGTTCATCCTCACCTACAAGGCCTTCGAGCCGATCGGGCCGAGCTGCCTGCCGGTCTCCCTGCCGATCCGCACGATGCCTTCCATGCAAAAGGCCACGCCATGACCACACTCCCGACCCGCATGCTGCCGCGCACCCGCCATGCGCTGACCGCGCTCGGCATGGGCGGTGCGCCGCTCGGCAACATGTACGACGTGATCTCTGAGGATGCGTCGCGCGCCACCTTCGACGCCGCGTGGGCGGCCGGCATCCGCTTCTTCGACACCGCGCCGTTCTACGGCTACACGCTGTCGGAGCGGCGTTTCGGCGAGGCGCTGCGCGCGCATCCACGCGACCAGTGGGTGCTGAGCACCAAGGTCGGCCGCTTGCTGAAACCGCTCTCCCCGCTGGCCGTGCCGCGCGCCCTGCCCGCCGGCGAGACCGCGTGGCAGAACCCGCTGCCGTTCGAGGTGCACTACGACTACACCGCCGCCGCGATCCGTCGCTCGGTCGAGGACAGCCTGCAGCGCCTCGGCACGAACCGCATCGACATCGCGCTGGTGCACGACATCGGCCGCGTGACGCACGGCGATCGCCACGAGTTCCACTGGCGGCAGCTCACCAGCGGCGGCGGCCTGCGCGAGATGGAGGCGCTGCGCCGCGAGGGCCTGGTGGGCGCGATCGGGCTGGGCGTCAACGAATGGGAGATCGTGCGCGACACGATGGAGCACGTCGACCTCGACTGCACGCTGCTCGCCGGCCGCTACACGCTGCTGGAGCAGCAGGCGCTGGACCCGTTCCTCGCGCGCTGCGTCGAGCGCGGCGTCGGCATCATCGTCGGCGGGCCGTTCAACTCCGGCATCCTCGCGGCCGGCCTGCGCCGCCCGAGCAGCACGCTGAAGTTCAACTACGCGACCGCGCCGGCCGAGGTGGTCGCGCGGGTCGCGCGACTGCAGGCGGTGTGCGACGGCTTCGAGGTGCCGCTGGCGGCAGCGGCGTTGCAGTTTCCGCTCGGCCATCCGGCCGTGGTGTCGTGCGTGCCGGGGCCGCGCAACGCGGACGAGCTGCAAGGCATCGTGCGCTGGATGACGCAGCCGATTCCCGCGGCGCTGTGGAGCACGCTGCGCGAGCAGGGGCTGATCGATGCCGATGCGCCGGTGCCGGGGGAGAAACGATGACGGCCACCTGGCGCATCGACGCGCATCAGCATTTCTGGTCGCTCGCGCGCGGCGACTACGGGTGGCTCACACCGGACCTGGCCCCGCTGTACCGCGATTTCGGTCCGACCGACCTGCAGCCCTTGCTGGCTGCAAACAACGTGCGCGGCACGGTGCTCGTGCAGGCCGCGCCCACGCTTGCCGAGACGCAGTGGCTGCTGCGACTGGCCGCCCAGCACGACCTGGTGCGCGGCGTGGTCGGCTGGGTCGACCTGGCGGCGCCCGGTGCCGTCGACACGCTCGCCTCGCTGGCCGCGAACCCGCTGCTGAAGAGCGTGCGGCCGATGCTGCAGGACCTGCCGGACCCGGCCTGGATCGCCACCGCGCCGATCGCGCCGGCGGTGCGTGCGCTGGTGCAGCACGGCCTGCGCTTCGACGCGCTGGTGAAGCCGCCGCACCTGCCGCACCTGCTGGCCTTCGCCGAGCGCCATCCTGCCCTGCCGATCGTGATCGACCACGCGGCCAAGCCCGACATCGCGCACGGCGGCTTCGCGGCCTGGCGGCGCGACCTCGCCGCGCTGGCGCGCCTGCCGGCCGTGCATTGCAAGCTGAGCGGCCTCGCGACCGAAGCCGGTCCCGGCTGGAGCGTCGCGACGCTGCGTCCGTATGCCGAGACCGTGCTGGAGCTGTTCGGCCCGCAGCGCGTGATCTGGGGGAGCGACTGGCCGGTGCTGCAGCTGGCCGGCGACTACGCCGGCTGGGTGCTGGCCTGCGAGCAGCTGCTGGCGCCGCTCGACGCCGCCGATCGCCACGCGGTGTGGGCCGGCAATGCCGAGCGCTTCTACCGCCTGGACGGAGTGACCCCGCTGTGAACCACAACAAGGATGGAGACACCATGAACCGCAGATCGATTCCCCTCCGGGCCACGCTGGCCTGCGCTGCCGCCGTGATCGGCATGCTCGGCACGCAAGGGCAGGCGCAGGCCCAGACCAAGGCCTACGCCGGCGTCACGCTGAACGTGATGACCTTCACCGGCCCGCAGATCGCCGAGCCGCTGCAGCGCCGCGGCAAGGAGTTCGAGGCCGCCACCGGTGCCAAGGTCAACGTGATCACGGTGCCGTACTCGGACCTGTACCAGAAGCTGCTGACCGACTGGTCGACCGGCACCAACTCGATCGATGCCGCGATCCTCGCGCCGCAGTGGATGCCGGACTACGTCAGCTTCCTCGAGGACCTGAGCCCGCGCGTGAAGGCCGATGCCAAGCTGCGCGAGGACGACGTGGCCCCGTTCTTCCGCGAGTTCTCGCAGAAGTACGGCGGCAAGACCTACACCGTGACGCTGGACGGCGACTTCCACATCGCCTACTACCGCAGCGACGTGCTGGCCAAGCTCGGCAAGAAGCCGCCGCAGACCTGGGACGAGTACCTGGACATCGCGAAGGCCGCGCACGGCAAGGACTTCGGCGACGGCAAGCCGGTCGTCGGCTCGTGCATCGCGAAGAAGCGCAACGCGCAGTCGTTCTGGATGATCACCTCGGTGGCCGGCGCCTTCCTGCAGGCCAAGGGCACCAGCGAGGGCGCGTTCTTCGACCCGGCGACGATGAAGCCGCTGGTCAACAACGATGCCTTCGCGCGGGCGCTCGAGATCTACAAGGAGACCGGCAAGTACGGCCCGCCGAACGAGATCAACATGGATGTGGGCGACACCCGAACGCTGTTCGTCAGCGGCGGCTGCGCGCTGACCGTCGACTGGGGCGACATCGGCCCGCTGGCGGTCGACCCGAAGGCCTCGAAGGTGGTCGACAAGGTCGGCGCGCTGATGCTGCCGGGGACCACGAAGGTGCTAGACCGTGCGAGCGGCAAGCTGGTGGCCTGCGACGCGACGCGCTGCCCGCATGCGGTGAACGGCGTGAACCGCGCGCCGTTCGCGGCCTTCGGTGGCTGGTCGGGGGCCATCAACGCGAAGGCCAAGCCGCAGGCCAAGGACGCGGCCTATGCGCTCTTCTCGTACATGTCGCAGCCGGAGCAGTCGAATGCCGACGTGACGGTCGGTGCGACCGGCTTCAACCCGTACCGGCAGAGCCAGTTCAAGGACATGGGACCGTGGAAGAAGGCCGGCATGTCGGACAAGGCGGCCAAGGACTACCTGACCGCGATCCAGGATTCGCTGAACTCGCCGAACATGGTGCTGGACCTGCGCATCCCGTTCAACCAGCGCTACCAGCAGGTGGCGCTGGACACCGCGATGGCGCGCTTCCTGGCCGGCGAGCTGGACGTGAAGGGCACGATGAAGAACATCGAGGACACGTGGAATGAGCTGAACGACGAGCTGGGCAAGGCGAAGCAGCAGGCCGCATACAAAGCGAGCATCGGCGCCAAGTGACGAAGGCGCAGTTCAGCGATTGGCTGGACCGGCAGGCGGGGACGGTCTTCATCGCGCCGGCCGTCACCGTCGTCCTGCTGTTCTCGATCTTCCCGCTGCTGGCGTCGGCCTGGCTCTCGCTGACGCGCTTCTCGCTGCGGGCCGGCGGCTACGAGCTGAGCTTCGTCGGCGCGCTGAACTACCGCAAGCTGATCGCCGGCTCGCAGCAGTTCCACCTGCTGGGCACGGCGGGCGAGCTGTCGGCGGCGACCTGGGTCGCGCTCGCCGCCGCGTTCGCGCTGCTCGCGTGGGCGCTGCTGCGCAGCCTGCGGCAGCGGCAGGCGTATGGGCTGGCTGTGCCGCGCGCGCCGCATGCGGCGGCAGCCGTGATGACGCTGGCCTGCACGCTGGCAGCCACGCTGCTGTCACCGCTCGGCCCGTTCGCGCCAGCGGCGCAGGCCGCGCGCGACGCGGCCGACCTGCCGTGGTTCGCGTGGCTGCTGTTCGCGCTGGCGGGCTTCGTCGTCGCGGCCGTCGCCGCCCGTGTGCTCGGCGCACGGGCCAGCCTCAGTGGACTGGTCGGCCGCCAGCTTGCCGGCAGCGTCTGGGGGCTGATGGCGCTGGTCGCCGCCGGCACCGCGGGCGGCCAGCAGGGCTCGCTGCTGACGACGCTGTTCTACGTGATCGGTGGTGTCGCGCTGCAGTTCGCACTCGGCCTGGGCCTGGCGCTGCTGTGCGCGCAGCCGATCCGCGGGCGCAACCTGTTCCGGCTGTCGTTCTTCCTGCCGCTGATGGTCACGCCGGTCGGCATCGCCTACATGTTCCGCATGCTGGCCGACATGGGCGTCGGCCCGTTCGCGCCCGTCGCCCGCGCGCTCGGCCTGGGTGCCATGACCTGGGCGCAGAACGCCTGGTCGGCGCGCTGGGTGGTGCTGGTGGGCGACACCTGGCAGTGGGTGCCGTTCATCTTCATCGTGCTGCTGGCCGCGATCGAAGGGCAACCGCGCGACCAGCTCGAAGCCGCGCAACTCGACGGCGCGCCGTCGTGGCGCATCTTCCGCGACATCACCTGGCCGGCCATCGCGCCGACCGCGGCGGCGGTCGTGCTGATCCGCGTGATCGAGGCCTTCAAGATCGTCGACCTGCCGAACGTGCTGACCAACGGCGGGCCCGGCATCGCGACCGAGAGCATGACGTTGCATGCCTTCATCGACTGGCGCTCGCTGAACCTGGGCGGCTCGGCGGCGGTGGCCTACCTGCTGCTGTTCGTCTCGACGCTGATGGCGGTGAGCTTCTTCCACTTCGTCGTGCGGCCGGCGCGCGCGGGGCAAGGCGCATGAAGGGCCTCGTTGCCGCGTGGTGCATGCCGCAGCGCCCCGGCGAACTCGCGCCGCTGCCGCGCGTGCTGGTGTACGGCGCGCTGCTCGCGTGGACCTTCGTCGTGTTCTTCCCGCTGTACTGGGTGCTGGTCACCTCGTTCAAGGAGCCGCTGCAGGTGTCCGACGGGCCGGTGTTCCTGCCCTTCGTCGATTTCCAGCCGTCGCTGCATGCGTGGAAATACGTCCTCGTCGAGACCGGTCGCGACACGTTGCGGCCGTACCTGAACTCGATGCTGATCGCGAGCCTGTCGACGCTGCTGGCGGTCGCGATCGGCTCGATGGCGGCGTATGCGCTGACGCGCATCACGTACCGGCCGAGCGTCGCCGCGGTGCTGCTGTTCATCGCGAGCGTCGCGGCGGTGGTCGCGCTCGTGCTCGGCGCCGGGCTGTCGCTCGGCTGGGCGCTGCCGGTGGCCGTGATGCTGTTCGTGCTCGGGCTGCGGCCCTTGCAGCGGCGCATCACCGCGCGGCTCGGCAACGACGACATCCTGTTCTGGATGATCTCGCAGCGCATCCTGCCGCCGGTGGTGTCGGCGATCCCGATCTACGTGATGTTCCAGCAGGTGCACCTGCTCGACACGCAGTTCGCGCTGATCGTGACCTACATGACCGCGAACCTGCCGATCGTCGTCTGGCTGATGGTCGACTTCTTCGACGGCATCCCGCGCGAGCTGGAAGAAAGCGCGGCGCTCGATGGGGCCTCGCGCTATCGCATCCTGTTCGACCTGATGCTGCCGCTGGCACGGCCGGGGCTGGTCGCGACGACGCTGCTGGTGCTGATCCTGAGCTGGAACGAGTACCTGCTGGCGCTGTTCCTGTCGACCGCGAATGCGCAGACCATGCCGCTGCTGGTGGCGGCGCAGAACGCGACACGCGGGCCGCAGTGGTGGACGATGAGCGTGCTGATCCTGCTGATGATCGTGCCGGTGGTCGTGATGACCCTGTTCCTGCAGAAGTTCATTGCCCGCGGCCTGCTGACGGGCGCGGTGAAAGGCTGATGTTGACGATGCTGCCTCCCACGACGACCGCGCATTCGGTCACCTTCGACCACCTCGGCAAGCGCTTCGGCGCGGTCGAGGTGCTGCGCGACTTCAACCTGCAGGTGCAGCCTGGCGAGTTCCTGGTGCTGCTCGGCGAATCGGGCTCGGGCAAGAGCACCGCGCTGCGCGTGTTCGCCGGGCTCGAGACAGCGAGCGCCGGGCGCATCCTGATCGGCGAGCGCGATGTGACGAACGTGCTGCCGAAGAACCGCGACATCGCGATGGTGTTCCAGAGCTATGCGCTGTACCCGCACAAGACGGTGGCCGAGAACGTGGCCTACCCGCTGGACGTGCGCGGCGTGCCGAAGCCGCAGCAGCACGAGCAGGTGCTGGCGGTGGCGAAGCAGGTGCAGCTGGACGGGCTGCTCGACCGCTACCCGCGGCAGCTCTCGGGCGGGCAGCGCCAGCGCGTGGCGCTGGCGCGCGCGATGGTGCGGCGGCCGTCGGTGTTCCTGATGGACGAGCCGCTGTCGAACCTGGACGCGAAGCTGCGCGGGCACATGCGCGCGGAGCTGAAGCACCTGCAGCAGCAGCTGGGCATCACGACGCTGTACGTGACGCACGACCAGGTGGAGGCGATGACGCTGGCGCACCGCGTGGCGCTGCTCGACAAGGGCGTGCTGCAGCAGCTGGACACGCCGGCGCGCATCTACAACGACCCGGCCAACCTGTTCGTCGCCGGCTTCATCGGGGCGCCGCCGATGAACTTCCTGCGCGGCGCGCTGTCGGGCGGGTGGCTGGAGGGCGAGGGGCTGCGCGTGCCGACGCCGGTGACGGCGAGCCTGGCCGAGGTGGTGCTCGGCATCCGGCCGGAAGACTGCCGGGTCGCCGAGCAGGGCGCGCTGCAGGGAGAGATCTACGCGGTGGAGTTGATCGGCGACCACACGCTCGTCACGCTGCACGTGGGCGCGCACAAGCTGACGGTGAAGGGCGCGAAGGACTTCGACCAGGCGGTCGGGCGGCGGGTCAGCGTGGCGTTCGATCCGGGTGCGGCGTTCGTCTTCGACGGGGCGACGGGCCTGCGGGTGCGCTGACGAGGGGCCGCCCGGTCACAGCTGCCGCGACAGCAGCATCCGCAGGCCGGCGAAGCCGAAGAACACCGCGATCGTGCCGTCGAACACGCGGCGGGTCGAGCGGTAGACGCGCCGCGCGACGGACGTGGAGAACAGCAGCGCGTAGCTGATGAAGATCAGCAGGCCCAGCAGGCCGCAGGCCGCGAACACGACCAGTGAGTCGGTGGGCGACGCGTGGACCGGCAGGCCCATCGAGATGGTCGACAGCCAGACGAAGATGGCCTTCGGGTTCGTGATGTGCATCGCGACGCCCTTCAGGAAGATCTGCCGCAGGCTGCCGCTGCGGCCGGCCGCGCCGGCATCGGCCGCATCGTGGCGCGACAGGGCCGAGCGCCCGGCCTTGAACGCGAGCCACAGCAGGTAGAGCCCGCCGATCACCTTGACCACCGTCAGCGCGCCGGACCAGGCGGCCAGCAGCGACGCCAGGCCGAGCGCGGCGGTGAGCCCGAGTGTCCATGACGACAGCGTGATGCCGGCGGCGAGTGCGAACGCCGGCGCGCGGCCGCCGTTCATCGCGGTGCCCATCAGCGCGACGATGCTCGGGCCGGGGCTCGCGCAGCCGATGAAGTAGGCGGTGCAGGCGACGGCGAGGTTGGGGTTGGCGGTCAGGGTGTCGAGGTGCATGGGTCGCTCTTCAGTCTCATCCAGGGAAACGTGCCTCGAGCCTGGCAATCACCACGTCCAGCGGCAATGCCTCCACCGCTCCTGTCTGCAGATCTGCCTGGGCCTGGAGTGATTCGAAGGTCATGAACATGGTTGCGCGCTCATTGGAGGCGTGCGAGGTGGCGTCTGCTACGGCAGCAGGTGCTGCGCGCGCAGCCCGGGTTCTTCGTAGACGGAATCTTCCGCTGGGTAGCGCAGGTTCTTCGCGCCGGCCTGTTTGGCCAGGGACCACACGATGCTCTCGCCGGCGGGCAGTGTCGACGGTGCCGTCACGTAGAGTGGATCGGCGAAGGCCTGTGCCGGAGACACGAAACTCCAGCCATGTGCCCTGAACTCGCGGGCGATCACGCCGATCGAGGCGGCATTGATCGCGTTGACGTGCAGCAGCATCACATGCGCGGGGCTGCGGTGCAGCGTGCTGCGTGCGAGCTTGTCGTAGTAGCCCGCGCGGTCCAGCAGGTGGCGGATGTAGGCCTTCTGCAGGGGTTCGAGCTGGCTGCGCTTTCCGGCCGCGAGCTGATCGAGCCAGACCTCGTTGAAGTACCAGTCGCTGGTGTCGATGGAAACCGGCGCGGGCCGGTAGCCGTGGTCCTTCATCCAGGCACGCATGCCGTCGCGCTTGGCCGGCGTGTCGCCTTCCTTCAGGTACGGGAAGCGCAGCATCGGCACCCAGGTGGGCAGCGTGTTGAAGGCCTGGTCGGCCTCTTCGACGTCCTGCACGAACTCGGCAAGCGTGAGCTTCGGCGAGGCCAGGTTGCGGTGCCGGGCGGTGTGGTTGCCGACCGCGTGGCCGGCAGCAGACCACGCGGCCACCAGATCGCGGCCGGCTCCCGGGCCCGTGGCTGACAGCGCCGGGAAGATCATCGACGGGATCGATGCGGCGCGCAGCCCCGACAGCAGCGTGCCGTTCCACTCGCGGGCCAGCGGTTCGGTGTCGGGATTCACGCCATCGTCGAAGGTCAGCGCGAGGGTCTGTGCGTGGGCGGTGAGTGAGCAGAGACAGGCGAGCACGAACACGAGCGCGAGCCTGAGGTTGAAGCTCAGCGCTGCCATGCGGCGCCTCCGGCATCGGGGCCGACCACCGTGCCCATCGTGGTGCGCGACCGGAACT
>NZ_JBFUFP010000020.1:0-24042 GCF_056403375.1 Rhizobacter sp. P2_H2 | reverse complement strand
CGAGAAGGACGACAAGGAGAACAGCCCGATCGAGATGCGCTTTGCCGRCAACCAGGCSAAGTTCAGCTTCRRMGGCATGGARTTCGTCACCAAGCTGGTCGARGGCAAGTTCCCCGACTACAACCGCGTGATCCCGAAGAACCACAAGAACCACGTGACGCTCGGGCGTGCGCCGCTGCTGGCCAGCCTGCAGCGTGCCGCCATCCTGACCAGCGAGAAGTTCAAGGGCGTGCGCGTCAACATCGAGCCGGGCGTGCTGCGCATCGCGTCGAGCAACGCCGAGCAGGAAGAGGCCAAGGAAGAACTCGAGGTCGACTACGACGGCGACGCGATCGAGATCGGCTTCAACGTCACCTACCTGATGGACGCGCTGGCCAACATGAGCGTCGAGATGGTCAAGCTGGAGCTGCAGGACACCAACTCCAGCGCCTTGTTCACCGTGCCCGAGCAGGCGGGCTTCAAGTACGTGGTGATGCCGATGCGGATCTGACGATCCGCGTGCCGCCCGCCCGTACCCTGTGCATTCCATGAGTTCAACACCGCGATGACCGATTCCCTGAACACTCCCGACGACGGTGCCGCCAAGAAGGCGGCTGCAGATGCAGTGTCGAGCGCCTACGGCGAAGGCAGCATCCAGATCCTGGAAGGCCTGGAGGCCGTGCGCAAGCGCCCGGGCATGTACATCGGCGACACCTCCGACGGCACCGGGCTGCACCACCTGGTGTTCGAGGTGGTCGACAACTCGATCGACGAAGCGCTGGCCGGCTACTGCGACGACATCGTCGTGACGATCCACAGCGACAACGCGATCAGCGTCACCGACAACGGCCGGGGCATCCCGACCGGGGTCAAGATGGACGACAAGCACGAGCCCAAGCGCAGTGCGGCCGAGATCGCGCTGACCGAGCTGCACGCCGGCGGCAAGTTCAACCAGAACAGCTACAAGGTGTCGGGCGGCCTGCACGGGGTGGGTGTCTCGTGCGTGAACGCGCTGTCGAAGTGGCTGCGCCTGACGGTGCGGCGCGACGGCAAGACGCATTTCATCGAGTTCCGCAAGGGCGTGCCGCAGGACCGCGTGCTGGAGATGCGCGACGGCTTCGAGGTGAGCCCGATGAAGATCACCGGCGAGACCGAGAAGCGCGGCACCGAGGTGCACTTCCTGCCGGACGACGAGATCTTCAACAACATCGACTTCCACTACGACATCCTCAGCAAGCGGCTGCGCGAGCTGAGCTTCCTGAACAACGGCGTCAAGATCCGGCTGGTCGACGAGCGCAACAACAAGGAAGACAACTTCGCCTTCATCGGCGGCGTGAAGGGCTTCGTCGACTTCATCAACACCGGCAAGAAGGTGCTGCACCCGAACATCTTCCACGCCACCGGCGACAAGCTGTCGGACCAGAACACCAACATCACCGCCGAGGTGGCGATGCAGTGGAACGACGGCTACAGCGAGAACGTCCTCTGCTTCACCAACAACATTCCGCAGCGTGATGGCGGCACCCACCTGACGGGCCTGCGTGCCGGGATGACGCGGGTCATCAACAAGTACATCGAGGACAACGAGCTGGCGAAGAAGGCCAAGGTCGAGATCACCGGTGACGACATGCGCGAAGGCCTGTGCTGCGTGCTGAGCGTGAAGGTGCCGGAGCCGAAGTTCAGCAGCCAGACCAAGGACAAGCTGGTGTCCAGCGAAGTGCGCGGCCCGGTGGAAGACGTGGTCAGCAAGGCGCTGACCGACTACCTGCTGGAGAACCCGGTCGACGCGAAGATCATCTGCGGCAAGATCGTCGAGGCGGCGCGGGCGCGCGAGGCGGCCCGCAAGGCGCGCGAGATGACGCGCCGCAAGGGCGTGCTCGACGGCATGGGCCTGCCGGGCAAGCTGGCCGACTGCCAGGAGAAGGATCCGGCGCTCTGCGAGATCTACATCGTGGAGGGCGACTCCGCAGGGGGCTCGGCCAAGCAGGGCCGCGACCGCAAGTTCCAGGCGATCCTGCCGCTGCGCGGCAAGATCCTGAACGTCGAGCGGGCGCGCTTCGAGCGGCTGCTGACGAGCAATGAAATCCTGACGCTGATCACCGCGCTGGGCACGAGCATCGGCAAGGACGAGTTCAACCCGGACAAGCTGCGCTACCACCGCATCATCATCATGACCGACGCGGACGTGGACGGCGCGCACATCCGCACGCTGCTGCTGACCTTCTTCTACCGGCAGATGCCGGAGATCGTCGAGCGCGGCCACATCTACATCGCGCAGCCGCCGCTCTACAAGGTGAAGCTCGGCAAGGAAGAGCAGTACCTGAAGGACGGGCACGAGCTGGACGCCTACCTGCTGAAGGTGGCGCTGAAGGATGCGAAGCTCGAGACGGGTGTCGGCGGCACGGTGCTGCTGGGCGAGACGCTCGAGACGCTGGCACGGCAGTACGTGATGGCCAACAACGTGGTGGAGCGGCTGTCGAACTGGATGGACATCGAGGCGCTGCGCGCGATGGCCAACGGCCTGGCGCTCGACCTGGACACGTTGGAGGCGGCTGAGGTGTCGGCGGCGGCGCTGAAGGGCGCGCTGCACGATGCCGAGGTGACGGCCGAGTTCGATGCCCGCACCGACAAGCACATCCTGCGCATCAGCCGCATGCACCACGGCAACCGCAAGAGCAGCGTGATCAGCGCCGACTTCGTGCACGGCGCCGACTACGAGGCCTTGTCGACGGCGGGCCAGACCTTCAAGGGGCTGGTGAGCAGCGAGGCGGTGGTCAAGCGCGGTGAGGGCGAGAAGCAGAAGGACGCCAAGGTCAGCGACTTCCGCCAGGCGATGGCCTGGCTGATCCAGCAGGCCGAATCGGCGGTGGGCCGCCAGCGCTACAAGGGGCTGGGCGAGATGAACCCGGCGCAGCTGTGGGAGACCACGATGGACCCGACCGTGCGGCGCCTGCTGAAGGTGCAGATCGACGACGCGATCGAGGCGGATCGGGTGTTCACGATGCTGATGGGCGACGAGGTGGAGCCGCGGCGGGATTTCATCGAGGCGAATGCGTTGAGGGCTTCGAATATCGATGTGTAGGCTTTTTGCGCGCACCGCAGTGACGAAATAAATGCGACTCACGCTATGATTTTCGGCAGGGCGACTTGGCTATTACAGCCGGCGTCGCTCAGTCGAGATTCACCAGAGCGCGGCCTCTTGAGCTAGCGACTAATTGATTTCGTCAGTTCCTGACTTCTCTCCGAGCTACGCCTAAAACGGTTTTAAATTCGACTTAATGTCGACCGTATTCATTTTGCTTAAGGTGGTGATTGGCAAGTCAAGAAAAAGAGTTAGCTCTTTGCGAATGAGTTCCTGCAACATTCTTTGCGCGGCTTGGACTATTTTCAAGTCATGTGGAGGTAGCCGATGCCTTCTCGCGTGAACGAGGTCACCTCTCTTTGCAAATATGGTTCGGAACTGATCTCGTAGCTCCCTCCTGTTATGGATACTGGTCCCCATCAAATAAGCGAACCGCTCTGAGAGGCGCGCTGTAATTCCGGATTCATACGCTACCGGATTCTCATCTCCAAGGATAGCTTCGATGCCAATGCAGCTTTGCAGCAACGACGTTGTTTGATTGGTCGCAAGAAGCGAATCGAGGAGCCATTCAATTCCGGCGGCGATACGGCGCGCATAGGCATCTACAGGAAGAATTGACAGGAATCGAGAAACCGGCCGGAGCTCACGCTCGAAGCCATTACATTGGAATCGTTCCGTATTCTCTTCATATGAGTTGCTGAAAGTCAGGCCACAAAGAAAATTCTCGAAATCCCGCGGAATTTCCACCGTCTGCTTTTCCTCGCTGTTGATTGCATGAATTGCAGCATGCACGATGGTTCTCGGACCAGGATCGTTGTGTTTGTAGCGGAAAATATTACGACGGTCTAAGAGGCCAATCTCCAGCCCATAAAGTAGAAATATTTTTACTGTTGCCAGTGTACGCGACAGAAAAGCAGGCTCTTGCTCAGAAGTAAAGCTCGGCAATGCACCAGATTCCGAGATGCGTAGGTAGACGGAGTCTTGCTTCAGAAGACAAGAATTGATTGGCCGAAGCGCCTCGAACGCTTCATCCATCGATTCCACATCTTTCAATAGATGGTCAACATCGGCAACGAGACTTGGTCGCACTAATCTTTCTACATACTGAAGAGGTGCGCGCGTATTAATCAAAGAAATTTGGTCAGACAGGACAAGAACTTCCGCACCGAGCTGTCGAGGATCTAATCCCGGGAGTTCGACATACACAAGGTAGTCCTTTGGATACGATTCAAACTCCGCTTCGAGGCGTCTTTCAAGTTCGGCGCGTATGAGAGCGGGCATTGCTAGGGTTTGATCACATGCCTTATGGAATAAATCTCCCTGTATTTCAGAAACTACATCTTTTACGTCGTCGATCGACCACATGTCACTMCACGGCTGGGATTGGAGTAGCACGTCGCAGAATTGAGCGGTCGCACTGTCGGGTATTTCAATATGGGAAGGTGACGTGATTTTCCACCTGTGCAGATAGCTTCTGAGTGCCTTTCGCTGTTGAGTCGTCAGTGCGGTCATGCAAACCCCCCGGCAATTTCCGTGAATTCAGGCATCCCGCATTCTTAAGCGATATGAACCCAAGTCGATGGGCTAGCGTGGATTGATTGAAGGCGTCCGCTATCACGCTGATGACCTGCTGCGACAATCATGCGATTCAAGACGGTTCGCCAACTCGCCTGGGATTATCTTTGCGTGTTGACTGCGGTGCCTCGTAGCGACCCCAGAGAGTTGGTGGGGAGGGGTTTCAGCTTGCAATCAAGCCAAGCGCAGCAGCTCCCTCGGTCGGCACCGTTGAGAATCTCACAGACTCATCCCCGCTCCCCGCTGCCGCAGCCATTCCTTCCGCTCCCGGTAGTCCGGTATCACCTTGTCCACCTCGTTCCAGAAGAGTTCGGTGTGATCGCGATGGTGCATGTGGCATAGCTCGTGGACGACGATGTAGTCCGCGATCTTGGGCGGTGCCATCAGGCACTTCCAATGGAAGTGCAGTGCGCCACGCGACAGGCTGCTGGCCCAGCGGTAGCCCAGCTCCTTCACCTGTAGTGGGCCGGGCTGCACACCTACGCGCGGCGCGAAGTGCTTGATGCGCTGGGCCAGGCGCGCAGTGCCTCTGGCGACGTAAAAGTCGCGGAACGCGTCCTGCGCTGCCGTCTTGCCGCCCTGCTCCACGACAGTGCGCAGCAGRCAGAAGCGACCGTCCTTCAGCTGCAGAGGCTCGTCCTGTTCCGTCACCAGCAGCAAGCGGTAGGCGCTTCCCAGGTAGAGGAAACTCTCACCGTTCACCCACTCGCGTACGACGCGCGTGGCGTTCAGGTCGCGCCATTCCGCCAAGTTCCGGTAGATCCAATGCCGACGGCTCAGCACGGTTTCGTCCACTTGCTCGGGCGTCATGCGCGCAGGCGGGCGCACGGTGACGCAGCCGTCGCGCTCGATCACGATGTCAGTGGTTTGCCGTGCCGTACCGGGTATCAGCCGGTATTCGATGTCTTTCACCTTGCGCACGATGGTCGGGGCCTCAGCCTGCATCGCTCGTAGCCTTCAATAGGTGGTCGTGGCGGTTCTTCGCCAGCTTCATCACTTCAACAGCCACGCGCTCACGCTGTACCAGCATGGAGTCCAAGCCGGCGCGCGCGATGGCGGCCTTGATCTCGCCGCGCAGGCGCTTCTGTTTGTCCGCGCTCTGCCAGAAGTCGATGCTGCCGATGGTGTCCTGCAGCAGTTCCACCAACGTGACCATCAATGCCTTGAAGGTTGGCAGGTCCGTCGATGGCATGCCGGTACTGCCATAGGCCACGTCGGCCAAGTGTTCGTAGAAGGTGCTTGCCTCGGTACCAAGTCCGTCCATGCCTTGCTTGCGGCCGGCCATTGCTTCGGTGCGCAGTTCCTCCAGCTTCTCCACCAGAAGGTCCCACGCGTCATGGTGGCGTTCAATCAGCGCATCCACCTTGTCGGACAGCTTCTTGTAGAACGCCGGGTCTTCGTCGTGGTGCACGGTGCAGTGCTTGCGGATGGCATGTTCCATCTCACTGGCCTTGGCCTCGTCGTTGCCGTCGGCGTGCTGCTGCAGCCGCTGCAGGAAGTCCTCGGCCAACAATTCCACCGGTGGCACCTTGGGATTGATGCCGAGGCTGACCAGGTGCTCGTTGATCAGCGCCTTCACCTTCTCGCCTGCATCGCCCAATTGCAGGCTCTCATCCTTGTAGCGCTCCTTGGCCACTTGCAGGATGTAGCCAAAGCGCTTGGCCGGCACCCGAAAGCCTTGCGCCGAAGCATGCGGCAGGATGATGTCCAGGCTCAACAGGAACTTCTTCAGATACACCTCGAAGTCGGCCCGGTAGCGCTCGTCGGCAAGGGCCTTCACCGCTGCGTGCACCACGGCAGCATCCTGTCGAAGGTCGCCAAACTTGCCGGTGACGAAGGCCTCGATGCCGGTCACGCTGCGGGCAGTGAAGTGCTGCAGCAGTCGGTGGTAGCGCTCCTCCAGCACCGGCAGTTCGGTGGTGATGCTCTTCAGCCCGTCGTGCAATTCCTGAAGCTCTTCGCTGGCGGTGTACAGACTCAACGCCTCGGTCAGGTGGTTGGCCAGGCCGATGTAGTCCACGATGTAGCCGCGCTGCTTGCCACGCTTCACTCGGTTGGTGCGGGCGATGGCTTGCAGCAGCGTGTGCTCGCGCAGCCGCTTGTCGATGTACATCACCTGCTCGATCGGCGCGTCAAAGCCGGTCAGCAGCATGTCGCAGACGATCAGGAATGCGATGCCCGTATTCGACTTGTCCGGGTCGTCGAGGTCAAAAGCCTTGCAGAAGTTCTCCACCGCGTTMAGCCTTGCGGACTRCTTGCGGGCGTGCGTGATGTATGCCGCCTCGTTGGTGCCATCAGACGACACCACCACTGCCGTCTTCAGGAATGCAAGTCGGCGGAGCAATTCGCCGTCCGGCCGGGTCTTGGCCCGTTCGGCCGCCAGTCTCTCGCCGATGGCTGAATCGATGCCCTCCTGGTACCGCACGCAGGCCAGCTTGGAGTGGCACACCACCTGTGCCTTGAAGCCGTTGGGAAGGATGTTGTCCACGTAGTGCCGCACGAGGTCGCGCGCAATGGCATTGATGCGCGCCTGGGCCTCCAGAATGTCGCCGGTTGCGCCGTACTTCTTGCGGATGGCCGCCAGCTCTTCCTCGCTGCGGTCGCGAAACAAGTCCTCGAACTTCTCGTCGAAGGCGTGCTTCTCGTTCAGTGCACTGTCGGCCGTGCGGCCTTCGTACAAGATCTGCAACGTGGCGCCGTCGTTCACCGCGTCCAACAGCTTGTAGGTGTCGATGTACTCGCCGAATCGCTTGTGCGTCTTGCGCTCACCGTGGCGATCGGTGATCAGCGGCGTGCCCGTGAAGGCCAGGCGCGTGGCGTTGGGAAAGGCTTCGAACAGGTTCTCGCCCAGGTCCGAGCCCTGGGTGCGATGGGCTTCGTCGATCAGCAGCACGATGCGCTCGCTGGTGTTCACCACGCCGAAGGTTTTGCCCGCCGGCATGGCTCGATAGGTGCCCAGCGCTTCGGCCACCGCGTTGCTGAGCACCTGTTCACGCTCCTGGAACTTGTGGACCATCACCATGTTGATGTCCGAGCTGTCTGTGGCCAGGTGCCGCCGCAGATCTTGCGTGCTGCCGATCACGTTGACTCGCCCGCCGATCAGCGTGGCAGTCTGGCCGAGTTGTTCCTCCAGATCCTGTCGGTCGTTGACGAGCACGATCTTGAAATCGCTCAGGTCGATGCTGGCGCGCAGCATGCGGGCCACGAACACCATGGTGAGCGACTTGCCCGACCCCTGTGTGTGCCATACGACGCCGCTGCGCTCGGTCGCCGAGTGCCCGGTGCGCAGTCGGCGCACGATCTTGCCCGCAGCGCGGAACTGCTGGTAGCGGCATACCACCTTCACCCTCGTGCCGGCGTCGGTGTCCATGAAGACGGTGCAGGTTCTCGCAATCTGCAGCAGGTTGGCCGGCACCAGCATGCCCGCCACCAGCTGTTGTTGCGGGTTCATGCCGGCCCGGGCACCATCGTCGGCGGGGTACAGCGTCTTCCAGGCGTAGAAGTGCTCCTCGCCGGAGCTGATGCTGCCGTAGTCCGCTTCCAGCCCGCTGGTGCGCACCAGCAGCAGGTTGCTGTGAAAGAGCCGGGGCTCGCCCTCTCTCAGGCCTGCAGCTTCCGTCTCGGCGCGGCGGCGCATATAGCGCTGCAACTGCACGAAGGCTTCCTGCATGGGGTTGGCGCAGGTGGCCGAACCTTTCTTGCACTCCACCACCACCAAGGGAATGCCGTTCACGAACAGCACGATGTCCGGCACGATGAACTCGCGCACGCAGCCTGGCGTGGCAATTCGGAACTGATTGATCGCGTGGAAGCGATTGCGCTCAGGGTGCTGGAAGTCGATGAGCTTCACCACCGGGTCCACCTCGTCGGTGGCTTCGTTCACGTCGACCTGCGCCTTCAGCAGCAGATCGTGCACGGCCTGGTTGGCCTCCAGCAGCGTGCGTTGGGGCTGACGGAAGAGCTGCGACTCCAGGTCGTCGAGCTGGCGCTCGGTGAGCCAGGGCGCGCCGTCGGGCAAGGTGTTGAGGGCGCGCACGGCGTCGCGGAACACGCCGGGCAGCCACCAAGGCCGGAAGCTCGGGCGCTGGCTGGGCGCTGCGTCCTGCGGCAGCTGCGGGCCCTGATCGATGACGGTCCAGCCCTGCGCAGCCAGCTGCGCCAGGAAGGGCTGCTCGACCTCGGTGTACTCGCTCATCCGGCAACGGTCCGCGGCAGGCCCTGGTGGTTCTGCGCATGGCGCAGGAGCCTGTCCAGCGCGATGCGGACGGCACGTTCATCGAACAGCCGAACTTTGCGTTCGGCACCACCCTCATGGGGCCAGTGCGCCAAACCGTCGCGCACTGCCCCAACCGTAGGCTCCACGTCGCCGCGCGCCAACAGCCAGTCGACCGTGGCCAGCAGCTCCATGCCATAGGGCGATTCGAAACCGTCGATCAGTGCCGACGTCTCTTCCAGCGCGCGCAAGTAGGGCTGAGCCTCGCTGCGCAGGTAAGCCTGAACCAGCGGCGCACGCTGTTCGTTGAACCACACGACATCGAACGGCCTGGCATCGCCCATGCGTTTCTCGCTACCCAGGTAGCTGCCGTCCAGCTTGTCCAGAAGCTTGGTCAAACCATGCGCGTAGGGGCCGAACTTGTTCGCCTCGAATCGCAGCTTCAATGGGTTGTTGCCGGACGCATCTCTGTCCAGTGCGCGGTCGAGGAACCAAGCCAGCTTCTGCACTTCAAGCAGGCTGCACTCGAAACCCATCACCCAGTAGCGGCGCACCAGCTCGGCAATCAACGCTCGCGCGGCGGTCAACTCCTCCACGCCGTGACGCTTGGCGACGTTCTGGTACGTGCGTGTCGGCTCGAAGACGGTGATCTCGACGTCCAGGTCGTTCAGGGCTTGCTCGATCTGATCCCGCACCAGGAGCCAATCCAGGTCGCCATGGCCGGCGCCCAGCGGCGGGATGGCGATGGAACTCACCTGGTTCTCCACCAGGAAGCGACGCAGGTCCTGGAGCCCTTCGACAATCCATTCCAGCCGCGAGTTGCCGCGCCAGTCCCGCTTGGTCGGGAAGTTGACGATCCATCGCGGCCCGTCGAGTTCGCGCGGTTCGGTCACGAACATCTGCCCGGTGTGCACATCGCCGGCCTTGCAGGCTTGTGCGTACAGCCGGAAGTTTTCCGCGAACCGTTCCTTGAACATCAAGGCGATGCCCTTGCCCATGATGCCCACGGTGTTGACCGTGTTCACGAGGGCCTGGGCCTTGGATTCCAGCAGATTGCCTTGGGTGTAGTGGATCATCAGAGGTACCAGCTGGGCCGCGCTGCCACCTGCAGCTGCACCTGGGCCGTCGCCACGGCCTGTTCGACCTCGATTTTGACGCCCTCGTCGAAGCAGACAACCCCCGACAACCCCTGCAGCGGGCAATGCCGGTGGATCAGGGCCTCGGCTTGATAGCGGGCGAACTTGGCCGGATCCTCCGGATCCCGCTTGAAGTCGCGTGCTTGCAGGATGGGCCAGTCGATGCGGTCGAGTTGCGCAGGGTCACGGTAGTAGTTCACCAGCGGGTTGTTGGCATGGCTGTCGGTGAACAGCACCGTCAGGCCCGACTCCACCAGTCGACGCAGGCTGGCCACCAATATTAGGATGTCGGGCTTGGCATGCCGGGGCACGCCGTTCCAGCCCGTGTTGATGTTGTGCATCATCACCGAGAAGGGGGTGAAGTAGAAGGGCACGTAGTCGTTCAAGACGCCGCCCGGCTCGACAGCCACCGGCCAGTGGGCACGCTTGCCGATCAACTCCTGATTGCCGATGCTCACCCACTGATCCGAGCGCGTGGCGCTGTTGCCACAATGCAGGCCGTGCTGCAGCACCCAGGGCAGGTTCGCGCGATGGATGATGCGGAAGACCAGTGCACGCTCGGGGTTCAGCAGCTTGGCGTAGTCGTCGGCCATCGGCGATGACTTTCAGCTGGTCTGGACAGGCACTTTGCCGGTCAGCAGATCTTGCATCAGGCCTTGTTTCATTTGGCGAAGTTTGTCGAGCACATTGTTGTCGGCGCGAAGTCGTGCCGTTGCAGCCAGCAGTGCCGACGCAATGCGCCGTTGCTCTTCGAGGGTTGGCGGCAGATACATCCAAAGCGTACGAATGTCTCCCACTCGAACATGACCCACTGTTGAGCCGCCTGAAATCAGATCAAGCCTGTTTTGGATCGCGTTGGACTGAAGAGCGAACAAAAGGAAGCCACCGTCGATTTTCCGAGAGTCGGGCCTGTACAGCATCATTCGCTGACCCAGACAAGCAGTGGGATGCCGGTCGGGAATCATGCAAACCTCTCCGACGGGCGCCTCTCGGGTGATCACGATGTCCCCGGCCGTCGGTTTGCCTCTGGCAGTCCAGAGTTCGTATGACTTGGCATCGGTGAATACGAGGGCGTCGTCGACGAACTCACCGTCGCGAACGTTTGGAGTCCGGATTACCGGGTAACCACTTGGCGTCTCTGGTGGGGTGCGGTTCTTGCAATCAATGACGCGCTCGCAAACCGCTTCACAGGTGGTGACTTGCCATTCCTTCGGAACTGGTCCGAGCTTCGACTCGACGTAAAGCTCAGGGGCTTCGTCCTTTGAGGGCCGCAGTTCCCCGCTTGGAAGCAAACCGCGCTCGAACAAGTCGCGCATCAGCCCGGCCTTGATCTGTTGGTGCTTATCGATCAGCGCTTCGGTGGCTTCGATGGCGTTGTCGAGGCTGGTGAGAATGGCGGCGATGCGTTGCTGCTCGACCAACGGTGCCAGCCATATCGGCGTCTCGGCAATCGTTCGAGTCGAGAGTCCGTAGCGCGTAGAGCCGGTTGCTCGCTGTGCGAAGTAGGCGGCAGTCTGCGGCAGCGACAGTTGCTTCGCCAAGTAGACGGGGACAACCGAGAGCTCTTTGGGACGCAGCTGAGCCAAGTGATAGGCACACACCAGATTCTCGACCTCATCCGTCGCGACCGCGGGTATCCCGATATCGTCGGGCGTCTCCGAATCCTTGGTGATCATCACGTCGCCACGGCGCACGCCGAAGCGTTCGATTTCGGCGGGGGTCGCCGTCGCCTCCATGAACGGGAGCTCCGCACGGATGTAGTCGTTGCTGTACACGTCCATGTAGTTGCAAAGCTTGACTGGTGTCTCGCCTGCCACAGCCTTCTTATCGACATTGCTCACCCGGATGTCAGCGACCTCGCGAAGCCGAACGGTTCTCCAGTTAGGCATATCCCAGCCCCGACAGAAAGTGTGTGAACTCCGTCGTCGCACTGGCGCGCGCCTGCTCAAGGTGTGCCGCCGTCACGGCGTACTTGTCCCACAGGTTCTCTATCGCCGCCGCGCCAGCCCGCCGATCTGCGCGCAGATACTGCCCGTAGGTTTCCATTAGCACAAGCTGCAAACGCTGCAGGATCACCTGCTGCGCCTCGCCATCGCCGATGCGCTGCCGTGCTTGCGCCACCAGCTCATCGCGGTTCTTCTCGGTGCTCTTGATGCGCGCCTTCAGCCCCTTGGCTTCTTCCTCCAGCCCCTTGTGCCGTGCCAGCAGCGCATCCAGCCGGTCGGCCTCGGCCAGGTGGGCCTTCCAGTCTCCGAAACTCGCGTCCTTCTTCGCCAGCTTGGCCTGTCCCTTGGCTTCCTTGAGTTGGGCCTTCATGTCCTTCACCTGATCGGGCGGCAGCGCGCCGGTGCCATCGGCGTCCTCGAAGTCCTCCTCACCCGCCGCGGCGAACAGTGCCTGAAGCTCGGCCAGGCGGGCGTGGTGTTGCTCCAGCTCGGCCAGCACCTGCGGGAACTGGCTTTGCAGGATGTCCTGGTCGGGGATCAGTTCAGCGCCCCAGCCGCTGGCGGCGATGGACTTGAAGTCCGCCGAGAGCTGCTTGTAGAAGTTGGCGAAGGCGCCGCGCACCTGGTAGCGCGTCAGCAGGTGCTGGCCACCGAACATGCGCTCGATGCTGTCCAGCAGCGTCGCACGCACGGCGTACACGTTGCGGGGCGCGCCCTGCTGGTTGGCGGGGTCCGGCGCCAGCGCGTCGATCACCGGCAGGTGCTGCTGCCACCAAGCTTGAAGCTGGGCCATGAATTCTGCGTGCCGCTGTTGTACGCCGGGGTGCTGCGCCACGTGCGGGGCGATGGCGCGCTTGTCGGCCAGCGCGTGGCCGAAGTCCGCATAGCGAGCGGCATCCGCACCGATTCGCGGCACGAAGCAGCTTTCACGCAGCCCGGGGTAGTTGTTCCAGAAGTGCGCCAGCGTCTCGATCTCCACCACCGGCACACCGCCCTGCAGGTGCGCGCGCACGTCGTGCGGCTCGGGCGGTGGTGCGTTGTCCACGTAGCGGCGGATGTTGCAGTTGTAGTCCTCGGCCGCGATCTCCGAGTAGGGTACGCGGCGGGCATAGGCCGACACGTCCTCCCCGGCGCGGTAGACGTGCACGATCTTGTCGATGTCCTCCGGCCGCAGGTGGTTCTGGGCCTTGCCTTCGCGGTATTCGCGGTCGGCATTGATGAACAGGGCATGCTCGCGCGTTGAGCTGCCAGCCTTGCTCAGCACAAGAATGCAGGCGGGAATCCCGGTGCCGTAGAACAGATTGGCGGGCAGGCCGATCACGGCTTCCAGCACGCGGCGCTCGATGAACTGGCGGCGTACCTCGCGCTCCTCGCCGCCGCGGAACAGCACGCCGTGCGGCATCACGGTGGCCAGCTTGCCGTCGGCCTTCAGCACGGCCAGCATGTGCTGCACGAACATCAGGTCGGCCTTCTTGCCCTTCTCGGGCAACCACACCGGGAAGCGACCGGGGAACTTGATGTCTTTCTTGATGTAGTTCTGGCTGAAGGGCGGATTCGCCAGCACGCGGTCGAAGCGCTTCAGTTGGCCGTCTTCGTCCTGGTGCTGCGGTTCGCGCAGCGTGTCCTGCTGGCGGATGTCGGCATCCGGGATGCCGTGCAGCAGCATGTTCATCTTGCAAATCGACCAAGTGGTTCCCATCTTTTCTTGCCCGAACAGCGACGCATTGGTCGCGTTGCGGCCGTGCTCGCGCAGGTAGTCGCGGACCTGGATCAGCATACCGCCGGAGCCGCAGGTGGGGTCGTAGATGCGCATGTTCTCCTGCGGATCGCACACCTCCACGCACACGCGCACCACCTCGGCGGGGGTGTAAAACTCGCCCGCTTTCTTGCCGGCTTGGTYGGCGAAGTCCTTCAGCAGGTACTCGTAGGCAGCGCCCAGCAGGTCGGGGAACTCGAAGTCCTCGTCTTTCAGCGGGATCTTGTCGAAGTTCTGGATGAAGTTGACCAGTGTGTCGTCGTCCAGTGTGGTGGAGCCGATCTTCTTGTTGAAGTTGATCGTGCCCTTGAGCACGTCCTGCAACGCGTCGGTGTTGGCGTCTTCCAGTGCCTCCAGCGCCTTGTTGAGCATGGAGCCGACGTTCTCCTTGATGTGCTTCAGTGCAGGGTGGCGCGCGCCGGTCTCTGGATCGGTCCAGGGCGTGTTCCAGCGGGCGCGCGGGGGCACGTAAAAATACTGGCCGGCGTATTGGTCGGGGTCTTCGAGGTTCGCTTCGACGGCGGCAGGCGAGAGGCCGTCGCGCTTGCCCTCGGCTTGGATCTGGGCCTGGCGCTGTTCGAACAGGTCGCTGGCGCGCTTCAGGAACAGCATGCCGAAGACATACTCCTTGTACTCGCTGGCGTCCATGTTGCCGCGCAGGTCGTCGCAAGCGGTGAGCAGCAACTGCTCCAGGCGGGTCAGGGTGAGGCGTTGATGCGGCATGGGCGTGAGGAAGTCTGTGCAATGACCTTTTGGGCGTCGATTGTCGCAGCGGCTCATCGGTCGCATACCGAACGTTGCCGAGAGGGAGAATGCACGTCGAATCCTAGAGCGCGATCCCCATCGCCCACTGCTTCATGAGCGACATCAAACTCTTCCGCATTCAATCCGGCCAAGCCACCGAGCTGCAAGGCGATGCCTCGGACCTGGAGAAACCGCTGCAGAGCCTGATCGAGGCCAACCTTGATGTGCTGCTCGGCATCCGCTTCCTCGCAACGGAGTACTCGACCGGCAAGACCCACGGAGGTCGCATCGACACGCTGGGGCTGGACGAGAACAACTGCCCGGTGATCCTCGAATACAAGCGTTCGGTGGGCGAGAACGTCATCAACCAGGGCTTGTTCTATCTCGACTGGCTGATGGACCACCAGGCCGAGTTCAAGCTGCGGGTGATGGAGAAATTCGACAAGGCTGCGGCCGATGCCATCGACTGGAGCGCCCCGCGCCTGGTGTGCATCGCCGCCGACTTCACGAAGTACGACGGCCATGCGGTGCAGCAGATCAATCGCAACATCGAGCTGATCCGCTATCGCCGATTTGGTGACGAGCTCCTGCTCTTCGAGCTGGCCAATGCATCGTCGGCCGCGACATCGAAGGCGGCGGCCGCCAGAGCCGTCAAGCTTGCGAAGGATCCGAAGGAGCCAGGGACGGAGAGGCCAGTCGGTCCCGACAAGCCCTATGCGGAGGTCGTGCAGTTGCTGCCTCAACCACTGACGGACTTGCTGGCCTCGCTGGAGGACTACACCTTGTCGCTGGGCGACGATGTCCAGCGCAAGGAGCTGCGGCTGTACGTGGCATTCAAGCGGCTGAAGAATTTTGCGACGCTGGTTCCGCAGCGGGCACGCCTGCTGCTGTACCTGCACCTGGACCCGGCGAAAGTGATCCAGGCACTGCCCACGGCCAAGGACTTTTCGCAGAAGGGTCACTGGGGAACAGGTGACGTCGAAATCTCTCTGGCCACGCTTGCCGATCTGGAGGCCGCCAAGCCGTTCATCGCTGAAGCCTACGAAGGGCGTTCCCATGCCAAGCCCGCTTCGTGAAAGCTGAGAGGCGAAGCGTCGATGGCGTGCTGAACTGACGCTTCTGCGCCCCTGGTGTCAACCCCCCAGACCCGGCCTCCGCCACCCCGTAAAATCCGACGTTTTTCCGTTCGCACCTTGACTGGCAGTTTGGCGCTCCCTCCGCGCCGCACCCCTCTTTCCGGCTCCGGCCTGATCCGCCTGCTGGCGACGCTGAGCGACACCCACGTCCCGGCCCCGAAGGACAGCTTCTCCGACGGGCTGTGCCGGTGGTTCGACTGGACCGACGCGATCTCGTTGTCGTCGGCGCTCGATGGCCCGCAGGACGTACCCGCCGAGGCGCCTTCCCAGCGCACGGCCGCGACCGCGGCCGACCGCGAATGCCGCCGCGTGCGCGACACCCTGACCAAGCTCGCCGTGCCGGACCCGACCACCGACGATTTCCCGCCGCACCGCCAGCGCTACCTCGGCTGGCAGCAGGCGATGGACACCCAGATCACCCCGCTGCGCCGCAAGCTGCGCGCCTCGCTGTCGGCGGCCTCGCCCGCACTCGCGCGGCTGGCCGCCGTCGACGCGGTGATGGAGAAGGTCATCGGTGCCCGCGAACGCACGCTGCTGTCGACGGTACCGGCCTGGCTCGAACAGCACTTCGAGCGCGTGCGCAGCGCGGCCCCTGAAGACCAGCCCGACCGCTGGCGCACCCCCTTCTGCCAGGACATGCGCGAGGTGCTCCTCGCCGAACTGGACCTCCGAATGCAACCGGTCGAAGGGCTGCTCGACGCCCTTCGCGGGTCACCCCCTGACCAACCATGACCAGATTCCTCCCTCACGCCGTGTTCGCCACCGGCCTGGCCGCCCTCGGCTGGGTCGGCGCGGGCTACCTCGGCTCCCACCCGCTGGCACTCGCCATCACCGCGCTCATCGCGGCGTTCTACCTGATGGGCGCGCTCGAACTGCACCGCTTCCGGCAGGCCACCGCCGCGCTGGCCCGGGCCGTTGCCGGCCTCGCCGATCCGCTGCCCGCGCTGCGCCCCTGGCTCGACAGCGTGCCCGCGTCGCTGCAGAACGCCGTGCGCCGCCGCATCGAAGGCGAGTCCACCGGCTTCCCCGGCCCGGCCCTCGCGCCCTACCTCGCCGGCCTGCTGGTCCTGCTGGGCATGCTCGGCACCTTCGTCGGCATGGTGTTCACGCTGCGCGGCACCGGCATGGCGCTCGACACCTCGACCGACCTGCAAGCCGTCCGCGCCTCGCTGGTGGCGCCGGTGCAAGGCCTCGGCCTCGCGTTCGGCACCTCGATCGCCGGTGTCGCCACCTCGGCCGCACTCGGCCTGCTGTCGGCGCTGGCGCGGCGCGAGCGCGTGCAGGCACTGCAGGCGCTCGACGCGAAGATCGCCACCACGCTGCGCCCCTTCTCGGTGGTGCACCAGCGCGAAGAATCGCTGAAGCTGATGCAGCGCCAGGTCGAGCAGATGCCCGCGCTGGTCGACGGCCTGCACGCCGTGATGCAGGCGATGGAGCGGCAGGCCGAGGCGACGAACGCCCGCCTGCTGGCCAGCCAGGAGCGCTTCCACGGCACGGCCGAGGCAGCCTTCATGGCGCTCGCCTCGTCGGTCGATCGCACGCTGAAGGAGAGCCTCGCCGAGAGCGCCCGCCTGGCCGGCGCAACGATCGGCCCGGCCGTCGAGGCCACGATGGCCGGTGTCGCGCGCGAGACCGCCTCGCTGCACGCGACGCTCGGCAAGTCCTGGCAATCGTCGCTCGATGGCTTTGCGCAGGCCTTCGAGCAGCGTTCGACGGCGCTGCTGGGAACGGTGGCGCAGTCGCATGCCGACCTGCAGTCGGCGTCTGCATTGCAAGAGCAGGAACGCCTGGCCGCGATGGCGGACAGCCTTGAATCGATGGCCGCTTCGCTGCGGCACGAATGGCAGCAGGCGGGCTCGCAAAGCCTCGCGCAGCAGCAGCAGGTCTGCGAGACGATGGAGCGCACCGCCCGCGACATCACGGCCCAGGCCGCATCGCAATCGAAGGCGACTACCGCCGAGATCGCGCGCCTGCTGCAGGCCGCGTCCGAAGCCCCGCGTGCCGCGGCCGAGGTGATCGTCGAGCTGCGTCAGAAACTCTCCGACAGCATGGCGCGCGACAACACGCTGCTCGACGAGCGCGCCCGGATCCTCGGCACGCTCGGTGCCCTGCTCGACACCGTGCAGCAGGCCGCCACCGAGCAACGCGGCGCGATCGATGCGCTGGTCGGTTCGTCGGCGGCGCTGCTCGAGCGCGTCGGCACCCGCTTCGGCGAACAGGTGGATGCACAGACCGACAGGCTCGCCGCGGTGGCCGCGCAGGTCACCGGCAGCGCGGTCGAGGTCGCGAGCCTCGGCGATGCGTTCGGCGTGGCGGTCGAGCTGTTCGGCCAGTCGAATGACAAGCTGGTGAACCAGCTGCAGCGCATCGACAGCGCGCTCGGCAAGTCGCTGGCGCGCAGCGATGAGCAGCTCGCCTACTACGTGGCCCAGGCGCGCGAGGTCATCGACCTGAGCCTGCTGTCGCAGAAGCAGATCATCGAGGACCTGCAGCGGCTCTCCGGCAAGGCGGCGCTTGCGTCGACTCCAGCGGCCCCAGCGACGGCGGCGGTGCGCTGATGGACGAGATCGACGCGGGCCTGGAATCGACGACGCCGGTGTGGGCCGTCTTCGGCGACCTGATGGCCGGCCTGCTGGGCGCCTTCGTGCTGATCCTGCTGTGCGCGATCGGCGCGCAGCTGGAGCTGGCGAGCCGGCTCGAGAACGAGGTGAAGCAGCACCAGCTCGAAGAGCAGCGGCGCCAGGCGCTGGAGCGCGCGCTGGCCGCACCGCTCGCCGCGGGCCGCGTGACGCTGGACCACGGCCGCATCGGCATCAGCGGCAGCGTGCTGTTCGCCTTCAATTCGGCCGACCTGCAGCCCGAAGGCCGGCAACTGCTGACGAGCCTGGCCGCGCCGCTCGCCGCCTACCTGCGCTCGCGCGACGAGGTGCTGATGATCAGCGGCTTCACCGACGACCGCCAGGTGCGCGGCGGCAACCGGCAGTTCGCCGACAACTGGGAGCTGTCGGCCCAGCGCGCGCTGACGGTGACGCGCACGCTGATCGAGGAGGGCGTGCCGTCGGCATCGGTCTTCGCGGCGGCCTTCGGCGCGGAGCAGCCGGTGGCGTCGAACGCCGATGCCGACGGCCGCTCGCGCAACCGGCGCGTCGAGATGGCACCCACGCCCCGACCCTCGCGTGCCGCATCGGCACCGTCGCATGGTTGAAGCAGCGATCCAGGCGCTGCGCGAGCGCGGAGCGCCGCACGTCGATCCGGTCCGCTTCCGCCTCATCGAGTCGCTGGCCCGCCGCGCGGCGAGCCACGAGGGCGCGGCCCGGCGCGTGCTCGACGACCGGCTCGCCGTGCTGCTCTCGGCATGCGGCCAGGCGCTGGACCGGGCGGGATCGCAGGGCGAGCGCCCTCCAACGCCCTCCGAAGCCGGCCCGGTGCCGCGCGGCCCGCTGGCCGATCTCGTGGCAGGTCTGGCACGGCAGGCGCCGATCCAGCCGACGGCGCAGGCCCCCGCTGCAGCCGTCGAACTGGACACCCTGCCATTCTTCCGGCGCACCTGGTCACGCCTGAGCGCCGAACAACGCCTGGCGCAGTCGCAGGCCGCCCTGCCGGACAACGCCGGCCCGCTGAACTCGCACCACCTCGTGCATCGCTCGCTGACGCTGATGCGCGACCTGTCGCCGGGCTACTTCGACCGATTCGTGGCCCATGTCGATGCCTTGCTGAGCCTGCAACAGGGCCACAAGGGGTGATCCGTGCCGGAAGGCGCATCCCCAAGCTTGTGGATGCCGGCGTGGGTGGAACTGCGGTTGTCGCTGGTTCTGCAGCAGGGCTATAACCTTCTCATCGCAACGAGCGCACGCCACCCCGCGTGCCGCGACGCAGGGAGCCGACGTGAGCGACGAGCCGACCGCACAGGACTGGCGCCAGCCGTTTCGGCGCCTGGCCGTCGGTGCCGCGCTGGCGCTGGTCGTGGTGGCGGGCTTCCTCGCGTTCTCGCTGTGGACCAGCCACCAGCGCTACCAGTCAGCGGCGGCCGACAACCTGCAGAACCTCACGCTGAACCTGGAGCGCTACCTCTTCACGCGCTTGCAGGCGGCCGACTTGGTGCTGCAGTCGGCGGCGCAGGAGTTCCGTCGCTTGAGCGGCCAGGGCCCGGTGCGCGCCGACCAGTTCACCGAGGTGCTGATCGGCTTGCAGCAGCGCCTGCCCGAGGCGCCGGCGTTGCGCGCGGCCGATGCGGACGGCCTCGTGAAGTTCGGTGCCGGCGCCGACGCGCAGCGGGCGCTCAGCGTCGCGCAGCGCCACTTCTTCAAACAGGCCGTCAATGTGCCGGGCCTGGTGCTCGGGCTGCCGCTCAAGTCGCGCATCACGTCGCGCTGGGTGCTGCCGATCGCACGCCAGCTGCGCGACAGCAGCGGCGCGCTGGCCGGCGTCGTGTACCTCAACATGGACCTCGACGAGCTGGGCGGCATCATGCGCTCGCTGCGGGTCGGCGAGCGCGGCGTGATCACCGTCTTCAACACCGACCGCGAGGTGCTGCTGCGCCTGCCGGAAATCCCGCTCGTGGCCGACGAGACGCCGGCGCGCCTGAGCTCGCCGGAGACGCAGCAGGCCGTGGCGAGCGCGCAGGCGGCGGGCGGCTTCGAGACCCGCAGCACGATCGACGGGCAGATGCGCACCGTGATGTACCGGCAGCTCGGGCGCTACCCGGCCTACGTGCTGATCGGGCTCGAGCAGGGCGAGCTGATGGCCCCATGGCGGCGCGAGCTGACCATCTCCGCGGCCTTCTGGCTGTGCTTGGTGGCCGGCATCGCCGTGCTGCTGGGCACGCAGTACCGGGCTGCGCGACACCGCGCGGCGGTGCTGTGCGAACTGGAGGCGGCGCGCGCGCGGGCCGAAGCGGCCAGCCGCTCCAAGTCGATGTTCCTCGCGAACATGAGCCACGAGATCCGCACGCCGCTCAACGGCGTGCTCGGCTTCGCGCAGATCGGGTACCGCGACCTCACGTCATCGCCCGAGGTGCGCAGCCGTTTCGGGCGCATCCTCGAATCCGGCAAGCTGCTGCAGGGCATCCTGAACGACGTGCTCGACATGTCGAAGATCGAGGCCGGCAAGCTGCTGCTCGACGAGTCGCTCACGCCGCTGCGGCCGATCGCGCAGCGCGCGGTCGACCTGGTGCGCCAGGCGGCCGCCGACAAGGGTGTCGGGCTGCACCTGCTGGTCGATGAGCGCGTGCCCGCGCAGATGCGGGTCGACGGCCTGCGGCTCGGGCAGGTGTTGCTGAACCTGCTGTCGAATGCGGTGAAGTTCACCGATGCGGGCGAGGTCTCGCTGAGCCTGCAGGTGGACCATGGCGAGCTGCTGGTCGAGGTCAGCGACAGCGGCGTCGGCATGTCGGCCGAGCAGGTGGGGCGGCTGTTCGTGTCGTTCGAGCAGGCGGATCCGTCGACGACGCGGCGCTACGGCGGCACCGGGCTGGGTCTCGCGATCAGCAAGCGGCTGGTCGAGCTGATGAAGGGATCGATCCGGGTGTCGAGCCGCGCCGGAGAGGGCTCGGTGTTCTGCGTGCGCCTGCCGCTGGCGGGTGCGATGCCGGCCGGCCCGGGGTCGGCCGGGCGCGAGGCGGTGGCCGAGCGGGGCGAGGTGGACGATCCAGTGCGCGAGCCGGTGCGCGAGCGGCTGGCCGGCCTGCAGGTGCTGGTGGCCGAGGACAACATCGTCAACCAGATCGTGATCCAGAGCCTGCTCGAGAGCGAAGGCGCGCAGGCCGACATCGTCGGCGACGGGCACCTGGCGGTGGCTCGCGTCTCGACGCCGGGGGTGCGCTACGACGTGGTGCTGCTCGACGTGATGATGCCCGGCATCGACGGCTACGAGACCGCGCGGCGCATCCATGCGCTGTACCCGCAGCTGCCGATCATCGGCCAGACGGCGCATGCGCTGCCCGAGGAGCACGCGCACTGCATCGCCTCCGGCATGGTCGACCGCGTGACCAAGCCGATCGATGCGGACGAGCTGGTGCGGGTGGTGCTGCGGCATTGCGGCAGCCGGGTGACCTGAGCGCCGCCGGCCCGCCGAGGTGGCTCAGGTAGACGCGGCCCTGGTTGGGCGCGAACAGCACGCGGTGCGCCTTCAGGAAGGCATCGGTCGAATCTTTCCGGTGCGGGTGTGGCCGGCATGCTCGCCATCTGTCGTGCTGCCGGGCCATCTGTTCGCGCGATGGTAGCGGTGGTTGCCGGTGTCGCAGCCTCTAGAGTCGCGCGATCGTGCGCACCATTTCTTCTTTCCCTTGATTGACCGTTTCCAAGGCATGGAAGTCTTCACCCGCGTGGTGGAGCTGGGCAGCTTCTCGCGTGCCGGCCTGGCGCTGCGGATGCCGAAGGCGCGCGTGAGCGTCGTGATCCAAGCGCTGGAGGCGCACCTCGGCGTGCGCCTGCTCCACCGCACGACGCGGCGCCTCAGCCTGACCGACGAAGGCGCGCTGTACCACCAGCGCGCGCTCGCGATGCTCGGGCAGATGCGCGAACTTGAGGACGCGCTGCACGATCCGGCAGGCGCGCCGTGCGGGCGGCTGCGTGTCGACGTGCCGGCGGCGTTCGGGCGCCAGGTCGTCGCGCCGGCGCTGCCGGATTTCTTCCGCCGCTATCCCGAGGTGGTCGTCGAGCTCGGCAGCTCCGATCGCCCGGTCGACCTGCTGGCCGAGGGCTACGACTTCGTGGTGCGCGGCGGCGAGGTGCACGACGAGCGGCTGGTGGTCTGCCCGCTCGGCCGCCTGCCGGTCGTCACCTGTGCCGCGCCCGCCTACCTCGATGCCCACGGCACGCCGCACGGGCTCGACGATCTCATGCAGCACCGCTTCGTCAACTTCTACTCGCCGCGCGACGGCCACCTGTTCCCGTTCGACTTCCACCGCGGCGGCGAGCACCAGCAGCTGCACGGCGCGCACCGCGTGGCCTGCAACGATGCCGATACCTACATTGCCGCCGGCGTCGCCGGGCTGGGCCTGGTGCAGCTCCCGTGCACCCGCGCCGTCATCGACCACCTCGCGCACGGCCGCCTGGTGCCGGTGCTGGCCGACTGGAGTGCCGGCGGCCTGCCGCTCACGCTGCTGCAGGCGCGCCGGCCGTACCCGATGGCCAAGCTGCGGGCCTTCAGCGACTGGCTGGTGGCGCTGTTCCAGCGCGAGTTCGACGGCYTGCCGAGCCACCTCGACAGCGGGCTGCCGTCGCCGTGGCTCGCGATCTTCGAGCGGCCGCCGTTGCGCTGAGCCGGTTCAGGGCGGCAGCACCGGCAGCGGCGCGATGTCGCCGCCCGGCTCGGCCGGGATGTGCGCCACGTTCAGCACCATCGAGACCATCGCGAAGTAGCCGACCAGGCCGGTCAGCTCGACGGCACCGGCCTCGCCGAAGCGTTCCACGCTGCGCGCCCAGGTCGCCTCGCTGACGCCGTGCTGCGCCAGCAGCTCGGTGCAGAAGTCGTGCACCAGCGTCTCGTCGGCATCCATCGTGTCGGGGCGGCGGCCGTCGCGCAGCGCGTCGATCGTGGCCTGCGCCGTGCCGGCCTGCAGCGCGAGCGCGACGTGCACCTTCCATTCGAACTGCTGCCGCCAATGGCGGGCCACCAGCAGCGTCGCGAACTCGCTGACGCGCACCGGCAGCGAGGTTCCGAAGCGCAGGAAGGCGCCCAGCTTCTGCACGTGGGCAAGCAGCTCGGGGCTGCGCAGCAGCGCGATGAAGGGCCCCTTCACGGCCTTGCGCGGCCCGGCGATCAGTTCATCGGCGGCGGCGCGCTGGGCCGGGGTCATGGCATGGTCGGGCAGGGGTGGAAGTCGCATGGGGGCTCGCTTCAGGGGTGGACGGGGAGGGGGCGCGCGCGCGGCCGCAGCAGCACGGCCGCGCTGGCCAGCAGCGCCGCGGCGGCCGCGAGGCTGGGCCCGATGATGACCGATGACAGCGGGCCGGCCGGCACCGTCAGCGGCCCGACCAGCTGGCCGAGCGCGAAGGCCGCAGTCATCGTCGCGACGAGCCGCGCGGAGCCGTCGCCGGCCACGCGGCGCGCTTCCTGGAACCCGGCCATCGTGACGACCATGAAGGTGCCGCCGACGCAGGCGGCGCACACCAGCAGCGCGCCCAGCCCGGGCGCCAGCGCCGGTGCTGCCACGCCCACCGCCATCAGCACCAGGCCCCAGCCGAACACGCGGCGCGGGGCGACCGGCGTGAACCAGCGCATCGCCACCAGCGTCGAGACGGCGCCTGCCAGCCCGAACAGCGGCCAGGCCCAGCCGAACACCTGCGGATCCGGGAACAGCTGCCGGCCGAGCGCCGGCAGGAAGGTCGCCGGGATGATGTAGCCGTAGCCGAACAGGCCGTAGCAGGCGATCAGGATCCAGGCGTCGCGCGTGAAGACACCGGCGGGCGCGGCGGCCCGCGGCGCGGCGGCGGGCAGGCCGGCCGCATCGCCCAACGGCCGCCACGCGACGAG
>NZ_JBFUFP010000019.1:0-24223 GCF_056403375.1 Rhizobacter sp. P2_H2 | reverse complement strand
CAAATGAAAGTGACTCGCCCGGCAGGGCGAAACCTGCCCGCACAGCGCAGCGTCCGGGGCGAGACCCGGCAGCAGCCCCACGCAGTGAACCAACCTCATGGAGTGTCGAAAGACGGCGGCGCATCCCCCGGTGCACTCCCCCAGGCCGGGATCGGCATCGGCACCAACACCGTGTCGATCACCGTGTCCTCCGCCAGTTGCGTCAACGGCAGCCAGGTGCGCGTGGACGGCTGGCCGTCGATCGCCATGTCGGCGATGTAGATGCCCAGCGTCCCCGCATTCGGCGCATTGATCGTCAGCGTGTGCCCGTTGCCCATGCGCACCACGGTGCGCGGGAACAGCGGGCTGCCGAGCACGAAGCCGCCGACACCCGGGATCTCGGGGTACAGGCCCAGCGCACCCCACACATACCAGGCCGACAGCGAGCCCAGGTCGTCGCTGCCCATCAGCCCCTCGGGACGGTTCGCATACTGTTCGTCCAGGATGCGACGCACCACCGCCTGCGACTTCCACGGCGCCCCGGCGAATGCATAGGCCCACGGCGTGCCCTGCTCGTTGGCCAGCGACATGAAGGCCTGCAACCCGGTCGAGCCGCTGTTCAGGCGCTGGAAATGCTCGTCCAGCCGCGCGACCGCGACGCCATTGCCACCCATCCGGTCGATCAGGCCCCGGTAGTTCTGCGGCACCATGAAGGTGTACTGCGCCGGGTTGCCGAAGCCGAACGTGCCGCCGTCGTTGCGGCCCGGGTTGAACGGCGCCACGAAGCTGCCCGACGCGTTGCGCGGCTGCATGTAGCCCGAACTCCCGAGCAGCGTCTTCCAGGCCTGGCCGCGCGCCAGGTAGAGATCCCGCTTGGCACCATCGCCCAGCGCGCCGGCGAACTGGCCGATCGCCGCATCGGCCAGCGCGTACTCCAGCGTGTTGGCGGCCGCCGCGCCCTGCCCGTACGGGATGTAGCCCAGGCTCAGGTACTGCGACAGGCCAGGCCGCGTCTCGCAATCGCGCGAGCGCAGGAAGGGCGTGCTGGCGCCGCGCTCCATCACCGCCAGCGCCGCCGCGGTGTCGAAGTCCGTGCTGCCGAAGGCATGCAGGCTGGACACAATCACCGCTCCCGGGTCGCCGAACATCATGCAGCTGTCGCTGTTCGCGATCGGCCAGCGCGGGAAGCCGGCGTTGCTGGCCAGCGCATCCACCACCAGCGATTGCGCCATGTCGCTGCCCTGCTTCGGTGCGAGCCACGCCACCAGCTGCATCTGCGAGCGCGAGGTGTCCCAGCCGGAGAAGGTGGCGTACTTGTCCCAGCCGCTGGTCGTGCGGACGACGTTGTCGAAGCCGACGTACTGGTTGTTGACGTCGCTGAACAGCGTCGGGTGCAGCAGCGCGTGGTACAGCGCGGTGTAGAACTTCACCTCGTCGTCAGGCCTGCCGTTGCCGTCGACCTGGATGCGCCCGAGCATCTCGCCCCAGGTGTCCCGGGCCTGCTGGCGCACGCCGTCGAAGTCTGTGCCGGCCAGCTCGGCCTGCAGGTTCAGCCGGGCGTTCGCCACGCTCACATACGACACCGCGATGCGCAGCTGCACCGGCGTGCTGTCGGCGAACGTGACCCAGCCGCCGGTCTGCGGGCCGAGCACCGTGGTGCGCGAGCCGGGGCTCACAGCCGATGCGCGGTAGGTGCCGAAGCTGCTGAACGGCCGGTCGAAGCGGCCGTGGAAGTACACGGTGTAGCGGCCGTTGCCGCACACGCCCGCGCCCTCCACGACGCCTTCGATCGTGTTGTCGCCGACCAGCTGCAGCTGGGCATTGCGCCCGGTGCTGGCGTTGCGGCCGACATTGAGGATCACGCTTGCGATGGCGCTGTCCGGGAAACTGAAGCGCGCGAAGCCGCCGCGGCGCGACACCGTCAGCTCGGCGCCCTGGCCATTGCTCGCGGTCACGCCGTAGAACCCCGGCGAGATCTGCTCGCCGGCGTGCGTGAACGGCATCTGGTAGCGGGCAAGGTTGGCGGCGGGCGAGGGGCCGACGGGGCCGGCGAAGGGCAGGATCGAAACATCCTGCTGCACCGGGCAGCCGGTGCCGCTGGCATGGACCAGGCTGAAGCCCTGGATGATGGGCTTCGCGTAGTTGTAGCCGCCGTGGGCGTTGGCCTCGCCGTAGCCGGTGTCGGGGCTGAACTGCACCATGCCGAAGGGCAGGGCCGCGCCCGGGTAGGTGCTGCCCGACAGGGTTTCAGGCGGCCGGTCCTGCAGGTTCGGAAACCCGATGCCGGTGCCGATGTAGGCGTTGACGCGGGCCAGCGGGTCCACCGTAGCCGCCGAGGCCGCCGGGTCGGCGGCAGCAGCGCGTTCGGTCAGCGCGGTGGGTGACGACAGTGGCGACGATGGCGACGAATCAGGCGAACCGCCGCCTCCACAGGCGGCCAGCAGCAGGCTGGTCGCGAGTGCGATGAGCTTCTTCATGGACTCCCTCCGTGTTCGAGTGCGGGGAAGTCTAGGTTTTCGCCTCGGAAAGGAAACCCCCTCCAAAGGAGGGGCGCGGCTACTCGAGCTTCCAGCTCATCGGAATCTCGGCGGTGTAAGGCCGCGGTTGGCCATCCTTGAAGCGGCGCTGGAAGCGGCCCGACTGGTAGTACGCGATCACGAGGGGTTCGAACAGCTCCTGCGATGGCACGTCGGTGCCGTCTTCCAGCGTTACGACGGCGGGCTTGAAGTCGTGCTTCATGGTCTTCACGCGCTGCGCGTAGCCCTGCCCGTCAACCCAGATCCGCACGACGATCTCGCCTTCGACGCCGGCCTTGGCGGCTGTCGGCGGATAGTGAAGCTGGATCGGGCCCGGTTCGAACATGCCGTTGGCCGAGGTGCCGCTGACTTCCGAAGCCACCCGGCGTTTCGGCGGGTCGGTGTCGAAGGCGCCGCGGACGACGGACAGATTGAATTCGCGTCGCAACGCGGCGCCGTCCTCCCCAGGCACCTTGTCGATCGCCTTGACCATGGCCTGCAGGTCGGCGCAGATCTCGGGCGTGATGACCTCCGGAAAGTTGCCGGATACCAGCCCGATCAACCGCCCACGCTGTTCCTGCGGGACTGCGATCAACATCTCCAGGCCCCCCCGCGCCAGCTGTTCCTCGGTGGCCGACGGACGCGGCTTCTCGTTGGCCAGTGCGCCGACGTAGGCGCGCTTCAGGATGCGGAAGTAGCCGGACAGCTCGGCTTCCGTGTACGGCCGCAGGCCGTCCAGCTGCTCGACGCGGGTCGCCGCCATCAGCCGCGCGCACGTCTGGCCGGAGCCGTCCAGCCACCGCAGCAGGACACTGCGGGTCAAGGTCGCGAGGTCTTCGTCGTCCAGCAGGGCCACACCGGCGCTGATCGTCTCTTCGTAGTAGCGCGCCCATTCGCGGTAGACGCCGTCGCTGCTGGTGGCCTGCGTCCTGTCGAGCCAGGCACGCGTGACCGCGATGAAGCCTTCGTCCTGGAACAGGTCGGCCAGGTACTCGGCCGCGGCGTCTTTGGCCGGCGGCAACGGTGCAAGCCCGATCAGCGACTCTTTCGCGGCGGCCGTCGCACGCAAGCGGGTCAGCGCCTCGCCGCGCAGCTCCGGCAGCCCGGGCTTGGCCTGCGCCACCGCCGCGAACACCGACAGCGCGCAGGCCGCCGCCAGCAGCCATGCGCTGCGCATCCCCCGGCGGCGCGTCACTTCAGCCGGACCTTGTGCCGTGCCAGCTGCGCCCGCACCTGGTCGGGTGCCGTGCCGCCCAGCACGTTGCGTGCGTTCAGCGAGCCGCGCAGCGTCAGCACATCGAAGACGTCCGGGCCGATCGCCGCATGGAACCCCTGCAGCACGTCCAGCGGCAGGTCGCCCAGGTCGCGCTCTTCGCTCAGCGCGAACTTCACCGCATGCGCCACCACCTCGTGCGCATCGCGGAACGGCAGGCCCTTCTTCACCAGGTAGTCGGCCAGGTCGGTCGCCGTCGCATAGCCCTTCAGCGCCGCACGCTCCATCGCCTCGGGCTTCACGACGATGCCGGCCACCATCTCGGCCATGATGCGCAGCGTGTCGCGCACCGTGTCGACCGCGTCGAACAACGGCTCCTTGTCTTCCTGGTTGTCCTTGTTGTACGTCAGCGGCTGGCCCTTCATCAGCGTCAGCAGGCCCATCAGGTGGCCCACCACCCGGCCGCTCTTGCCGCGCGCCAGCTCGGCCACATCGGGGTTGCGCTTCTGCGGCATGATCGACGAGCCGGTGCAGTAGCGGTCGGCCAGGTTGATGAAGCCGAAGTTCTGGCTCATCCACAGCACGATCTCTTCGGCCAGCCGCGACACATGCATCATCGTGATGCTCGCGAACGACGCGAATTCGATCGCGAAATCGCGATCACTCACCGCATCCAGGCTGTTCTGGCACACGCCGTCGAAGCCCAGCGTCTTCGCGACGCGCTCGCGGTCCAGCGGGTAGCTGGTGCCGGCCAGCGCCGCCGCGCCCAGCGGCAGCACGTTCACCCGCTTGCGCACGTCGGCCAGGCGCTCGGCATCGCGCGCGAACATCTCCACGTACGCCAGCAGATGGTGCGCAAAGCTCACCGGCTGCGCCACCTGCATGTGCGTGAAGCCCGGCAGGATGGTCTCCACATGCCGCTCCGCCACGCCCACCAGCGCCTGCTGCATCCCCGCCAGCAACGGCAGCAGCGCATCGATCTCGTCGCGCAGCCACAGCCGCACGTCGGTCGCCACCTGGTCGTTGCGCGAGCGGCCGGTGTGCAGCCGCTTGCCGGCATCGCCCACCAGCTGCGTGAGCCGCGCCTCGACGTTGAGGTGCACGTCTTCCAGGTCGAGCTTCCACTCGAACGCGCCGGACTCGATCTCCTGCGTGATCTGCGCCATGCCGCGCCGGATGTCGGCCAGGTCCTGCGCGCCGATCACCGCCTGCGCCGCCAGCATCTCGGCATGCGCCAGGCTGCCGGCGATGTCGGCCTTCCACAGCCGCTTGTCGAAGCCGACGCTCGAGGTGTAGCGCTTCACCAGGTCGCTCATCGGCTCGGAGAACAGGGCCGACCAGGCTTCGGATTTCTTGTCGAGTTGATTGGCAGACATCGTCGGGGGCGCTCGGAACGGGGCGTCGTGTAACGCTTGGTAGGCTCGGTTGCCGGGCGGCGCCAGTTGGCGACAATGCACTGGTGGCCGCAGGCACCGGGGGAAGCCCCGGATTCTATTCGGCCCACCCCGCCATGCCCGAACCCCACGCGACCACCTCCGCCTTCGCCCCCACGCCCAGCCGCCCGGCGCCGCTGTGGTCCGAGTCGACCCGGCCCGACGAGCAGCGCGGCAGCAGCATCTTCAATTCCACCAACTTCGGCGCGGTGCCGCTGGCCCGCCAGCCGCTCGGGCCGGTGTCGGCCTTCGACGTCTGCCACGTCGGCGTCGTGCTGCGTGCATTGTTCTTCGTGCACGCCGTCGTCGCGATCGGCGTCAGCTTCGCGGCGCCCACGCTGTCGGCCTGGCTGAACCTGCTCGGCCAGGCTACCGGCGTCGCATTGCCGGCGGTGCTGCTGTGGCTGGTCTCGGTGTGCCTGCTCAAGCGGCCGCTCGCCCGGTTGCCGGTGGCCGGCCAGTGGTGCGCCGCGGTCTGCATCGGCGGCCTGAGCGGCGCGTTCGGCTGGGCGCTGCTGGTGGCGGTCGACATCCGCCTGCAGGACACGATGCGGCTGGCCGCGCCGCTGCTGGCCGGTGCCGCGCTCGCCGCCGCGCTTTTCTACTGGCTGACGCTGCGCGCCCGCGCCCGGCTGCCGGCCGACACCGCGGCCCGGCTGGCCGAATTGCAGTCGCGCATCCGCCCGCACTTCCTGTTCAATACGCTCAACACCGCGATCGCGCTGGCCCGGCTCGATCCGGCCCGCACCGAGCACCTGCTCGAGGACCTGGCCGAGCTGTTCCGCGTCGCGCTCAGCGCGACCGACGAATCGGTCAGCCTGAGCGAAGAGATCGCCCTCGCGCAGCGCTACCTGGCGATCGAGCAGATCCGCTTCGGCGAGCGCCTGCAGCTCAGCTGGGACCTCGACGAAGACGCCGGCGCCGCACGCGTGCCGCCGCTGCTGCTGCAGCCGCTGGTCGAGAACGCGGTGCGCCACGGCGTCGAGCCCTCGCCCGACGGCGGCGTGATCCGCATCCGCACGCGCGTCAAGCGGGCGCATGCGGTGGTCAGCATCGCGAACACCGTGCCGCGTTCCGGCTCGCGCCCCGGCAGCGGCATGGCGCTGCGCAACGTGCGCGAGCGGCTGAAGCTGATGCACGACGTCGCCGCGCAGTTCGAGACCCAGCTCGACCGCGACGTGTTCCGCGTCCAGATCGTGGTGCCGCTGTGAATTGCCTGTCATGAACACCCCCTCCGCCCTGGCGCCGCTGCGCGTGCTGCTGGTCGATGACGAGCCGCTGGCGCGGCTGCGCCTGCGCGGCCTGGTCGGCGATTGCGTCGAACCGCGCGCCGAGGTGGTCGGCGAGGCCGGCAATGCGCAGCAGGCGCTCGAATGGCTGGCCGCGAACGCCTGCGACCTGCTGCTGCTCGACATCCACATGCCCGGCCCCGACGGGCGCCAGCTGGCCGCCCAGCTGCGCCGCCGCAGCGACCCGCCGGCCATCGTGTTCGTCACCGCACACGCCGAGCATGCGCTGCAGGCCTTCGAGCTCGATGCCGCCGACTACCTGACCAAGCCGGTGCGCCGCGAGCGCCTGCAGGCGGCGCTGCAGCGCGTCGTGCAGCGGCTGGCACCGCGAGCGGCACCTGCCGCGGCGGTGCCCGACGACGAACCGGTGATCCTCGTGAACGACCTCGGCCGCAAGCTGCGCGTGCCGGTGTCCGAAGTGCTGTACCTGAAAGCGGAGTTGAAGTACGTGACCCTGCGCACCGCCACCCACACCCATGTGCTCGACGATGCACTGACCGACCTGGAGCAGCGCCTGGGCGACCGCTTCCTGCGCATCCACCGCAACGCGCTGGTCGCGCGGCGCGCGCTGCGTGCCCTCGAGCGGCGCACGCTGCCGGGCGAGGATGGCGGCGAGCCGGCCGAAGGCTGGGTGGTGCGTGTCGCGCCGGTCGACGACTGGCTGGTGGTGTCGCGGCGGCAGGTCGCGGCCGTCAAGGAGGCGATTGCCGAGGGGGGTGTATGAGCGCGCCGCCCGGCAATGCGGTCCGCGCGACGGTGGGCCTGGCCTTGGTCGCCCTGCTGTTCGCGCTCGTCTGGCAAGGCTCGCCGCAAGCCCCGGTGCCACCGGTCGAGCCGGTCGTCGCCGAGGCTGCCGACGCCGCAGCGTCCGCACCGCAGACCTTCCCGATGCCCGGCCCGCCGTTGATGGACGGCTTCGCGGCCGTCTACGGCAACGCGGCATCGGCCGCCGCCGCCGCGGCCAGCACACCGCTCGCGGCCGACGAGATCGAGGTCTGCGGCATCGGCCGCGTGAAGGCGAAGGGCGGCCAGCCGCTCGACCGCACGCTGTTCACGACGGCCGGCGACGCGGCCCGTCGGCGCCTGGTCACGACCCTGGCCCAGCAGCCGGACGAGCTGGCCCGCGCCGCCGGCCTGCTGCTGCAGCGCGACGAAGGGCCGCCGCATGCGAATGCGCCGCAGGCCTGTGAAGGGGCCGATTGCAACGCGCCGGCCGAACCCGRGGAATCCGAGTTGCAGCGCCAGGCGCGCGTCGGCGCCAATGCGTCGCAGCGCGATGCGCTCGCGCAGATGGCGGTCGCGACGCGCTCGCCGGCCGTCTACACGCTCGCGTGGCGGGCGTGCCGGGCGAGCCCCGGCGGTGCCTGCCAGATGCTGTCGACACGCCAGCTCGCGACGCTCGACCCGAACAATGCCGACGCCTGGCTGGAGGTCGCTTCCGAGGCCGACCAGCACGGCGAGACGGGCCTCGTCGACGAGGCCTTGTACCGGGCGTCGAAGGCGACGACGGCCGACCTGCGCTGGGGCCAGGTCAGCGCGCTCGCGCTGCGCAACCTGCCGCCGGGCACGCCTGCCATCGAGCGCCGCGCGGTGATGGCACGCGCGGAGGCGATCGAGTCGGCGCTGGCGATGCCGGGGCTGAAGACGCTGATGCAGCACTGCGATGCGAATGCGGTGCGCGACGGCAACCGCCTGCAGGTGTGCGCCGACATCGCCGAGCTGCTGTCGAAGCGCTCGACCACGCTGCTCGACATGGCGATCGGCCAGGCCCTCGGGGCGCGCGTCGGCTGGCYGGCCGAGCGCCTGCAGGCGCTGCGCCTGGAGCGCGATGCGATGTCGCAGGCACTGAAGCCGATGGCCGCCGCGCCCGGCACCGAGTGGTCGTGCGCGCAGATCGAGCGCGAGACCCGGTGGGTGCTCGACATGAGCCAGTTCGGCGAGATCGGCGCGGCGCGCATGCTGATCGCCCGCACCGGGCAGGACGTCGCCGCGCTCGCGAAGCAGTACAGCGACGACCGCGCGGCGGCTGCCGCGCGCGCGGCGAGTGCGCCGGCCTCCGGCGTCGTCGCACTCGCGCGCTGAGGGTCCGCCGCCCGTCAGGCGGCGAGTTGCTGCTTCAACGCCGCGGCCCCGGGCCCGAACGCATACGCATCCATCCCCAGGCACCCGTAGGTCACCGCCTCGTGCAGCCGTTCGGGCGCGTGCGCACGGCCGCCGGCGCCGGCCGCCACGTACCACGGCAGCAGGTGCTCGTCGGTCGGGTGCATGTCGACTGCCGCGGGCGCCTGACGGCGGTAGTCGAACAGCGCCTCCCAGTCGCGGGCGGCGCTGCGCTCGAGCATCCAGCGGCGGAAGCCCGCGCTCTCGGCGATCTCGGCCGCGTCGAGCGCCGGCCGGCCGTTGCTGAAGATGCGGCGCAGGTTGTGCGTGATGCTGCCGCTGCCCATCACCAGCACGCCCTCGTCGGCCAGCGAGGCGAGCAGTTCGCCGAGCGCGAACTGCTGCGCCGGCGGCAGGTTGGGCACCCACGCGAGCGGCAGCACCGGGATGTCGGCCTGCGGGCGCATGAAGCGCAGCATGCTCCAGATGCCGTGGTCCAGGCCGCCTTCCTCGCTGTGGTGCACCGGCAGGCCGGCCGCGCGCAGCCGCGCCTCGACCTGCGTGGCCAGTTCCGGTGCGCCGGGCGGGCTGTACTGCAGCTGGTACAGCGCGTCGGGGAAGCCGCCGAAGTCGTGCACCGCCTGGTGCGTGGCCGCGCCCAGCAGCACCGGCTCGCGCGCCAGGCTGTGCGCCGACACCGCGAGGATGGCCTTCGGGCGCGGGTGGTGGGCGTCGAGCGCCGCGCCCAGGCGCTGCAGGAACGGGCCGGTGGTGCCGGGTTCCAGCGCCAGCATCGGCGAGCCGTGGGACAGGAAGATCGCGGGCAGGGTGTTCATGCCCCCATTGCAGCACCCCGCGTGCCCCGCACGGTTCGTCGGATTTGCACGCAGGGTTCAGCCCGGTTGCTGGCCTAGGCCAGTTTCCCCCGGGCCTGCGCCTCGTCCTTGCGGCGCTCGGTGACGGTGCGGCCGGCGACCCCCCAGTTGTCGGTCTCGACCTCGTCGATGATCACGAAGGTCGTCGCCGGGTCCTTGCCCAGCACGCGGACCATCATCTCGGTGGCTTCGGCGATCAACTGCTTCTTTTGCTGCAGCGTGACGCCTTCACGGGTGACTTCGATGCGGATGATCGGCATGGCGGTTCACCAGTGACCGGCGGACTGCCCGCCATCGACGTGCAGGATCTCGCCCGTCACGAACGAGGACTTCTCGAGGAACAGCACCGCGTCGACGATGTCGCTCATCTCGCCCATGCGGCCCACCGGGTGCAGGCCGCTCAGCGCCGCATGGTTCTCCGGCGGGTGCATCGGCGTCTTGATGATGCCGGGCGAGACCGCGTTGACGCGGATCCCGCGCGACGCGTACTCGATCGCGAGCGCGCGGGTCGCGGCATTCAACCCGCCCTTGGTGATCGAGGCCAGCACCGCCGGCACGCCGTTGATCGGCTGGTCGACGATGCTGGTCGTGATCTGCACGATGTGGCCGGACCCTTGCGCCTCCATCCGCCGCACCGCGCGCTGCGTCACGTGGAAGAAGCCGGTGAGGTTGATCGCGATGTTCGCCGACCAGTCGTCCGCGGTGAACTGCGTGAACGGCTTGGCGGTGAAGATGCCGGCGTTGTTGACCAGCGTGTCGATGCGGCCGAAGCGGTCGACGCCTTCGCTGAAGATGCGCTCGGCGGTCGCCGGGTCGGCGATGTCGCCGGCGATCGCGAGGATGCCGGGGTCGTCGCTCGGGCGGATCGAACGCGAGTTGGCGACCACGCGCCAGCCGGCCTCGCGGTAGGCCTTGACCAGCGCGGCGCCGATGCCGCTGGAAGCGCCGGTGATGACGGCCGTCTTGGGATCGTGTTTCATGGTGAACGGGCTCCTGTGAACAAGAAGGAAAGGACAGGGCTTCACTGTAGGAACCGGGCCCCTGGGGATAAAGGGGGTTCGCTTACCATCTGCCGCTAMACGGTGTAATCAATGCGGCCGCTGGGTGCGATGACATGAAACGGCAGTTCGACGACGTGATGCTGGGCAGCATCGAGCTGTTCTGCCTCGCGGCCGAGCACCAGGGCTTTACCGCGGCCGCGACGATCGCGGGCGTGACGCCGGCCGCGGTCAGCCGCTCGATCGGCCGGCTCGAAGGGCGGCTGGGCGCGCGGCTCTTCGTGCGCACGACGCGCCAGATCCGCCTGACCGATGCCGGGCGTTCCTACTTCGAGCGCTGCCGCGCCGCGCTGGACCAGCTGGTCGATGCCGAGCGCGAGGTCGGCGGCCAGCAGGCGCAGGCCTCGGGCACGCTGCGCATCAGCGTGCCCACCACCTACGGCCACCACCGGCTGCTGCCGATGCTGCCGGCGTTCATGCAGGCCCATCCGGACGTGAAAGTCGAGCTGCACGTCAGCAATCGCAACATCGACTTCGGCGGCGAGGCTTTCGACCTCGCGATCCGCGTGCGCGCCCCCGACGACTCGACGCTGATCTGCCGGCACCTGGAAGACGCCGAGCTGGTGATCGTCGCCGCGCCGGACTACCTGGCGCGCCGCGGCACGCCGGCGACACCGGAGGACCTGGCCGGCCACGACTGCATCCAGTTCGAACTGCCGAGCAACGGCCGCCCGATCCCCTGGCTGATCCGCGAGGACGGCCGCGACGTCGAGATGCTCACCACCGGCCGCTATACCTGCGCCGACGACGTGCTGGCCGGCGTGACGCTGGCCCGCCATGGCGCGGGCGTCTTCCAGGCCTACCGCTTCGTCGTCGAAGGCGACCTGGCGGCCGGCCGCCTGACCGAGCTGCTGGCGCCGTTCGGCGGGCGCTCGCGGCCCTACAACCTGCTGTACCCGCATGCACGGCATGTCCCGCTGAAAGTCCGGGCCTTCGTCGAGTACTTGCTCGAACGCAAGCGCCAATGGGACGATCCGGTCCCGATCCGAAAGAAATCCCGATGACGTCTGCCGATTCCGCTGCTCCCGTGTCGCCTGCGCCTGCCCGCCCCGCATCGGCCTGGACCCTCGCCTGGCGGCAGGCCGCGCGCGACTTCCGCGCCGGCGAGCTGCGGCTGCTGCTGGTTGCGGTGATGCTGGCGGTGGCGGCGCTCAGCGCGGTCGGCTTCTTCGCCGACCGGCTGAATGCCGGCCTCGCGCGCGATGCCCGGCAGATGCTGGGCGGCGACGCGATCGTCGCGAGCGACCAGCCGGCCCCGGCCGACATCGCCGAGCGTGCACGCGGCCTCGGGCTCACGCTCGCGCAGACGGCCACCTTCCCGAGCATGGGCCGTGCGCCCGACGACAAGGGCGGCGCCTCGCGGCTGGTGGCCGTCAAGAGCGTGACCAGCGGCTACCCGCTGCGCGGCAAGCTGACGCTGGCCGACGCACCTGGCGGTGCGCAGCGCACGGTCGCGAGCGCGCCGGCCGCCGGCACGGTGTGGGTCGATGCCGGCGTGCTCGATGCGCTGCAGCTGAAGGTCGGCGATGCGCTGCTGCTCGGCGATGCCAGCCTGCGCATCGCGTCGATCATCGTGATCGAGCCCGACCGCGGCGCCGGCTTCATCAGCTTCGCGCCGCGCGTGATGCTCAACGAGGCCGACCTGCCCGCCACCGGGCTGGTGCAGCCCGCCAGCCGCGTCACCTACCGCCTGGCCGTGGCCGCGCCGGAGGGCCGCGCAGCCGCGCTGCGCGAGTTCGTCAGCTGGACCGAGGCCCAGCTGAAGAGCCGCCAGCTGCGCGGCATGCGCGTCGAGTCGCTGGAGACCGGCCGCCCCGAGATGCGCCAGACGCTGGACCGCGCGCAGAAGTTCCTGAACCTCGTCGCGCTGCTGGCGGCGCTGCTGGCGGCGGTGGCGGTGGGCATCGCGGCGCGCGACTTCGCCGACCGGCACCTCGACGACTGCGCGATGCTGCGCGTGCTCGGCCAGCCGCAGCGCACGATCGCGCTGCAGTACTTGCTGGAGTTCGGCATCGTCGGCGTGCTCGCCAGCGTGGCCGGCGTGCTGCTCGGCTTCGCGGTGCACTACGTGTTCGTCTGGCTGCTGGCCGGGCTGGTCGACAGCGCGTTGCCGGCCGCGAGCGGCTGGCCGGCGCTGTTCGGCATCGGCGTCGGCTTCACGCTGCTGATGGGCTTCGGCCTGCCGCCGGTGCTGCAGCTGGCCCAGGTGCCGCCGCTGCGCGTGATCCGCCGCGATGTCGGCGCGCTGAAGCCAGCCTCGATCGCGGTGCTGGCGGCCGGTGCGATCGGCTTCGCGGCGCTGCTGCTCGCGGTGTCGTCCGACCTGACGCTCGGGCTGATCGCGGTCGGCGGCTTCGCTGCAGCGATCGCGGTGTTCGCGCTGCTGTCGTGGATCGCGGTGCAGCTGCTGCGCCGTGCGGTGCCCGAATCGCGCGCGCCGCGCTGGCTGGTGCTGGCCACACGGCAGATCGCGGCGCGCCCGGCCTTCGCGGTGCTGCAGGTGTCGGCGCTCAGCGTCGGGCTGCTGGCGCTGATGCTGCTGGTGCTGCTGCGCACCGACCTGATCTCCAGCTGGCGCGCCGCGACGCCGGCGGATGCGCCGAACCGCTTCGTGATCAACATCCAGCCCGAGCAGGGCGAGGCCTTCCAGGCGCGGCTGAAGAGCTCCGGCGTCGCGCGCTACGACTGGTACCCGATGATCCGCGGCCGGCTGGTCGCGGTGAACGGCAAGGCGACCAGCGCCGACGACCTGCAAGACGAGCGCGCCAAGCGCTTGCTCGACCGCGAGTTCAACCTGAGCCACGACGCGAAGCTGCCCGATCACAACACCGTCAGCGCCGGCCGCTGGACGCCAGACGAGGCGGGCGGCCTGAGCGTCGAGGAGGGCATCGCCGAGACGCTGCACCTGAAGCTCGGCGACACGCTGCGCTTCGACATCGCCGGCATCGCGGCCGAGGGCAAGGTCACCAGCCTGCGCAAGGTCGACTGGGGTTCGATGCGCGCGAACTTCTTCGTGATGTTCCCGAACGCGCGGATGCCGGACCTGCCGGCCACCTACCTGACGGCGTTCCGCGCGCCGGCGACGCCGGGCTTCGACAACGCGCTGAGCCGCGAATTCCCGAACATCACCGCGGTCGACGTGTCGGCCTCGCTCAGCCAGGTCCAGCAGGTGCTCGACCAGGTGATCCGCGCGGTCGAATTTTTGTTCGGCTTCACGCTGGCGGCCGGGCTGGTGGTGCTGTTCGCCGCGGTCACCGCGACGCGCGAGGCGCGCGCCCGCGAGTTCGCGGTGATGCGCGCGCTGGGCGCGAGCGCGCGGCTGCTCGGCCAGGTGCAGCGCGCCGAGTTGCTGGGCGTGGGCGCGCTGGCGGGTTTCCTCGCGTCGGTGGCGGCGGCCGTGGTCGGCTGGGCGCTCGCGAAGTACGTGTTCCAGTTCAGCTGGAACCCGTCGCCGTGGTTGCCGCTCGGTGGCAGCGTGGCCGGTGCGCTGCTGGCGCTGGCGGCCGGCTGGTGGGGGCTGCGCGAGGTGGTGTCGCGGCCGGTGGTCGAGACGCTGCGCCGCGCGGCGGAGTGAACCGCGGTTCCGAGGTCACGGATCGCTCGATTTCTCGAGGGTCGCCGTGAACTTCGTGCTGGCCGGATCGGGGGGGTTGGGGCGCTCGTCCGGCTTGGCTCCCGCTCGCACGCGCAGCGATGTGGCGCTGATGCGCTCGATCGTCCACAGCATGCGGCCGAGCTCGCGTCCGTCGGCAGCCACGGTGAAGAAGTCGATCCACATCGGCGACTTGCCCTGGTCGACCTGGTAGCGCAGCGAGCCCCCGGACGCGGCGTGCCCGCCCCAGGTCTCTCCGTTCATCTCCAGCGAGGCATAGCCGTCGGCGTCCAGGTGCAGCAGGGCCTTGGCTCCTGTCGAGTCCGTTCCGCGCCACGAGCCGATCAGGTCCGGTGCGATCGTTGTTCTGGCGTCGCAGTCCAGTGTCGCGGGGTCGTCCAGGTCCACGAGCGCGGTGGCTCCCGAGACCATCACGAAGGCTCTTGCGGGCTTGCGGCTGAACCACAGAGTCCGCTGTCCGGAGTCGGCGGCGCTGGCCTGGATCCAGCCGAGGGGGCTCCACGTCGTCCGGATCCGCACGGCCTCGTCGGCAGGCACCGTGCCGAGCAGTTCGGTGGTCGTCTCCTCGGACTTGGAGAGGAAGGCCTGGACCGTCAGGAACTGCCCGGCATCGAACCCGGCCCTCATGCCGATGCGGTACAAGGCCTGCTCGTCAGCATCCAGGACCAGGATCGCGGCCATCGGTACCCACTGGGGATGGGTCGAGGTCGTGAGGATGCGGAGCGATCCGGTGACGGTGTTGCCGGCATTCGGCGTCTTGATGGGGCAAGACAGGTACATGCCGGGCGAGGCCTTCAGCTCGACGGGAACGGAATGGGACAGCAGCGGCAGCATCAGCAGGGGAATGCCGAGGAGCTTGGTGAGTGTCATTCGAGGCACGCAGCGGTTGCGGAGGCTGCATTCTCCGCGAGGCGGACGCAGGCGCCGCGCGAGCCGGGTGCGGTTGCGCAGGCTCAGGCGAGCCGGAACACCGACACCGCGTCCGCCAGCACGCGAGCCTGATCCTTCAGGCTTTCCGCGGCCGCCGCACTCTCCTCGACCAGCGCCGAGTTCTGCTGCGTCATCTGGTCGAGCTGCGTCACCGCGGCATTGACGTTGCCGATGCCGTCGCGCTGCTCCGACGACGCGGCGGTGATCTCGCCGATGATGTCGCTGACGCGTTGCACCGAGCCGACGATCTCGCCCATCGTCCTGCCGGCATCGGCCACCAGGCGCGAGCCGGCGTCCACGCGGTCGACGCTGGCACCGATCAGGCCCTTGATTTCCTTGGCCGCCTGCGCGCTGCGCTGCGCGAGGCTGCGCACTTCGCTGGCGACCACCGCGAAGCCGCGGCCCTGTTCGCCGGCACGGGCCGCTTCCACCGCGGCATTGAGCGCGAGGATGTTGGTCTGGAACGCGATGCCGTCGATCACGCCGATGATGTCGCTGATCTTCTTCGAGCTGGCGTTGATCTCGTCCATCGTCGAGACGACCTGGGCGACGACCGAGCCGCCGCGCGCCGCCACTTCCGCGGCCGATGCGGCCAGCTGGTTGGCCTGCAGGGCCGAATCGGCGCTCTGCTTGACGGTGCCGGTCAGCTGCTCCATCGATGAGGCGGCCTGCTGCAGGTTGCTCGCGGTCTGCTCGGTGCGGTGGCTCAGGTCCTGGTTGCCGGTCGCGATCTCGGCGCTCGCCGTCGCGATGTTGTCGGTCGATTGCTTGACCTGTGCGACCAGCGTGCGCAACGCGTTCTGCATGCCGTCCATCGCGTGCAGCAGCCGGCCGATCTCGTCGTCGCCGCGCGGCTCCACCGCCTGCGACAGGTCGCCCTGCGCGATGCGCTGGGCCAGCCCGCTCGCATGTGCGATCGAGGCGTTGATGCTGCGCACCGTCAGCATGGTCAGCGGCAACAGCACTGCGAGCGCCAGCAGCACGCCGCCGGCCAGCAGCGCCGACTGGGTGCCGATCGCCTGCTCCACCGCCGCCTGCCCGGCCGCCACATGCTCGCGCGAGGCGTCGGACAGCACGCCCAGCGTCTTCTCGACCGCCTCGATGTTGTCCTTCAGCTGCCCGGCGTAGGCACCGGCGACGGCGCCGTCGATGGTCGCGCGCTCCAGCTGGTCGATCACCGGCAGCATGCCGTCGTGGTACTGCTTCAACTGTTCCAGCGCCGCGGCGACCGTCTTGGCCGGCTCGGCGTCCAGGCGCTTGCCCAGGCCGCCCAGCCGCGCCAGCGTCTCGGCATGCGCCTTCGTCCACAAGGCCTTGTTGTCGGTGACCTCGTTGACGTTGTTGAAGTTGATGATCATCTCCTTCTCGAAGCGGCGCAGCCGGCCGAGCGTCGTGCGCAGCTCGCTGATGTCGGAGGCCATGCCGAAGTCGTCGGCCACCAGCGTGCGCACGGTGCCGCGCGTGCCGTGCAGCGCGGCCCAGCCGATGCTGCCGATCAGGCCGAGCAGCAGCAGCGAGAAGCAGGTCGCGAAATAGAGGCGCGAGCGGATCGAGAGGCGGGAGAGAAAGGCCATGGCTCGCGCTGCCGCATCAGTGCTTGCTGTCGATCAGGCCCATCTCGGCGCTGGCCATCAGCTCCTCGATGTCCATCAGGATGAGCATGCGGTCGTTGACGCTGGAGATGCCGGTGATGAAGCTGGTGTCGACGGCGGAGGCCATCTCGGGGGCCGGCTTGATGGAGTCGCGCGAGAGTTCGAGCACGTCGCTGACCGAGTCGACGACGGCRCCGACGACGCGGCCGCGCACGTTCAGCACGATGACGACGGTGAAGCTGTTGTAGTCGTTCGAGTCGCARCCGAGCTTCAGGCGCAGGTCGACGATCGGGACGATGACGCCGCGCAGGTTGACCACGCCCTTGATGAAGGCGGGGGCGTTGGCGATGCGGGTGGGCGCTTCGTAGGAGCGGATCTCCTGCACCTTCAGGATGTCGATGCCGTATTCCTCGGCGCCCAGGCGGAAGGTGAGGAACTCGCCGCCGGACTGGGAGGCGGTGGCCGCGCGGGCGGCTTCGTGCCGGGCCACGTGGGAAGCTTCGTGGATCATGTCCATGGTGGGTCCTGTCAGGTGCGGAAGACTGCGTTGCCGTCACTATCGGCGCCGCCGGGATGAACTGAAGGGTGGATCAGCGCGTCGCGGGTGGGCCAGATCGGCGGGTCGGAAGGTTTTGTCAGAAGGTTTCCCAGTCGTCGCTGGGGGCGGTGGTGGCGAAGGCCGGGCCTGCCACGGGGGCGGGCGCCGGGCTCGGCGCGGCGGCTGCGACTTTCGTCACGGCCGGGGCCGGTTTCACGAGCGGGGTGGCGGGCGCGGGGGCCTTGGCCTTGGCGGCCGGGGCGCTCACCGGCTTGGCCGCCACGACCGGCTTCGGTGTGGACACGGCGGCCGGTGTGGGCGCGGGCGCCGCAGGGGTGCCGTGGGTGTCGAGCCGGAAGGTCGCGACGACCGACGCGAGGCGCTGCGCCTGGTCGCGCAGGCTCTCGGCCGCGGCCGCCGATTCCTCGACCAGCGCGGCGTTCTGTTGCGTCATCTGGTCGAGTTGAGTGACAGCCGTGTTGACCTGCCCGATGCCATCGCTCTGCTCCGACGACGCGGCGGTGATCTCGCCGATGATGTCGCTGACGCGCTGCACCGAGCCGACGATCTCGTGCATCGTCTTGCCGGCATCCGCCACCAGGCGCGAGCCGGAATCGACCTTCTCGACCGAGGCACCGATCAGCGCCTTGATCTCGCGGGCGGCCTGCGCACTGCGCTGGGCCAGGCTGCGCACCTCGCCGGCCACCACCGCGAAGCCGCGGCCCTGCTCGCCRGCGCGCGCCGCTTCGACCGCGGCGTTCAGCGCCAGGATGTTGGTCTGGAACGCGATGCCGTCGATCACGCCGATGATGTCGCTGATCTTCTTCGACGAGGCRTTGATCTCGTCCATCGTSGTSACGACCTGYGAGACGACCGAGCCGCCGCGTGCCGCGACYTCRGCGGCCGACGAGGCCAGCTGGTTGGCCTGGCGGGCCGAGTCGGCGCTCTGCTTGACRGTGCCGGTSAWCTGCTCCATCGACGACGCGGCCTGCTGCAGGTTCGAGGCCGTCTGCTCGGTGCGGGCGCTCAGGTCCTGGTTGCCGGTCGCGATCTCGGCGCTGGCGGTCGAGATGCTGTCGGTCGAGTTGCGCACCTGGCCGACCAGCGCGCGCAGCGACTCCTGCATGTTCGACAAGGCCTGCATCAGCTGCGTCGATTCGTCGCGGCCGCTCACGGTGATCTGGTTGGTCAGGTCGCCGCGCGCGATCGACGCGGCCAGCGCCTGCGCCTCGCTCATCGGGCGGCAGATGCTCTGCATGTTGACCAGCGTGGTCGGCACGACGATCAGGATCGCGATGGCCAGCGCCACCGCGAACAGCACGACGGTCTGGCGCGTCATCGTCTGGCGCTCGGCCTCGGCCTGCGAGCCTTCGGCGCCCAGCGACTTCTGCAGTTCGGCGGCCGATTTCTCGGCGGCAGCGATCGCTTCCTTCGCACGGCCCATCACCCGGTTCGCCACCGTGGCCGAGTCGTAGCCGCTGTTCTCCAGCTGCTTGATCACCGGGGCCATCGCGGTGGCGTAGGTGCCGAGTTCGGTTTCCATGCGCTTGGCCAGCACGGTGCCATCGTCCTGCGGGCCATCCTGCAGCTTCTTCAGCTGGGCGATCACCCGCTCGCGTGCCGCCGTCCACTGCCCGCTGAAGCGCGTGACCTCTTCGGGCTTCTCGTAGTTGACGATCATTTCCTTCTCGGCCAGGCGCATCTCGCCGAGCGCGGTGCGCAACGCGGCCAGCGTGTTGGTGTCGGCGAACGAGCTGGTCATGAAGGCGGTGCTCTGGGCCTGCATGCGCAGCAGCCCGGTCAGGCCGGCGCCGCCGACCAGCGCGAGCAGGGCCAGCACGATGGCGATCGCGCCCATCATGCGGGTGCGGATCGTGAATTGACGCATCAGGTGGGTGAGGTTCATGAGCGCTCTCCGGCGAGCTGGAAGTTGTTGACGATGCTGCGCAGCCGGGCCGCCTGGTCCTTCAGGCTTTCCGCGGCGGCTGCCGACTCCTCCACCAGTGCCGCGTTCTGCTGCGTCATCTGGTCGAGCTGGGTGACGGATCCGTTCACCTGGCCGATGCCTTCGCTCTGCTCGGCGGCGGCGGCGGTGATCTCGCTGATGATGTCGGTCACGCGCTGGACCGAGCCGACGATCTCGTTCATCGTCTGGCCGGCGTCGGCCACCAGGCGTGAACCGGAATCGACTTTCTCGACCGAGGCGCCGATCAGCGCCTTGATCTCTTTCGCCGCCTGCGCGCTGCGCTGCGCGAGGCTGCGCACCTCGCTGGCGACGACCGCGAAGCCGCGGCCCTGTTCGCCGGCGCGGGCTGCTTCGACCGCGGCGTTCAGCGCGAGGATGTTGGTCTGGAACGCGATGCCGTCGATCACGCCGATGATGTCGGCGATCTTCTTCGAGCTGGCATTGATCTCGTTCATCGTGGTCACGACTTGCGAGACCACCGAGCCGCCACGCGCCGCGACCTCGGCGGCCGACGAGGCCAGCTGGTTGGCCTGGCGGGCCGAGTCGGCGCTCTGCTTGACGGTGCCGGTCAGCTGGTCCATCGACGAGGCGGTCTGCTGCAGGTTGCTGGCGGCCTGCTCGGTGCGGTGGCTCAGGTCCTGGTTGCCGGTCGCGATCTCGGCGCTGGCGTTCTCGATCGACGACGACGATTCGAGCACCGTCGCGAGCGAGCGGCTGAGTTGCTGCGTCATGCGGTCGAGCGCGTGCATCAGGTCGCCGAGCTCATCGCTGCGATCGCTGCGGGCATCGATCGCCAGGTTGCCGCCGGCCACTTCGTCGGCAACGCGGGCGGCGCGGCTCAGCTCGCCGACGATGCGGCGCTGCATCAGCCAGGCCACGCCGACCGTCGCGGCGGCCGCCAGCAGGCCGAGTGCGCCGAGCAGCAAACTGGTGCGGCGCGAGCGTTCTGCCGAGGCATCCATCGATGCCGACGACTGCCGGTCCATGCGGGCGACCATGCCGCCCATGCCCTTGGCGAGCGTGCCGAAGGTCTCGTCGGCACCCTGCATGGCGGCGATGCCGGTGTTCGGGTCGACCGACGACAGGTCGATCGCCGAATCGGCCTGGCCGCGGTACTTGTCGATCTGCGCGGTGGCGGCCTTGATCTCGCCGGCCAGGTCCGCATCGCTGCGGTCGGCATCGGCGAGGCCGCTGAGCGTGCGCTTCAGGCCGTTCAGCTGGTTGGCCAGCGATTCGCGGGCGGCCTTGATCTTCGGCTCGTCCAGCGACGCGATCAGCGCCACCGTGCGGTAGACGCCGGCGTGGATCTGGCCGAGCTGGTCCTGCACGCTGGTGATGGTGCGGAAGGATTCGAGGTCGCTGCGGAAGTCCTCGCTGTTCTTCGTCGCTTCGGTGCGCATCAGCGCGGTGTTCACCGAGGCCATCGAGAACACCACGACGGCGGTCAGCACGGGGGCTGCGAGCAGCTTGAGTCCGAGTTTCATGGCGGGCCTTCCGTCCTGCAGGGCGTGCGGGCGTCTTACTTGTAGATGCCGCCGCAGACGGCCACGTCGCCGAGCCGCTCGCAGTAGGCGCGCTTCGGCTCGATCTTCTTGCTGACCGGGTTGGTGAACTTGTAGTCCTGCCAGAACGTGCCCTTGGACTGGGCGAGTTCGACGCGCTCCTTGACGAAGGGCTTGCCGTCCACGTCCTTCAGCTCGAGCAGGTTCTTGCCGATCATTTTTTCGTTCGCACCGTGGGCGCGGACGACGCCGTCGAGCCCGTAGACGACCAGGTAGAGGTCGCGGTCGGTGAACTGGCCGGCCTTGTTGTTGATCTCGGCGTAGGCCTTGTCGTTGCCGCTGGACTTGATGAAGGCGACGCCCTTCTTGACCATCGCGGTGGCTTCTTCGGCGGTGGCATTGCCGTCCTTCGCGAAGGCGGGCAGGGCGGCGGCGCTCAGCAGGGCGCACAGGAGCAGGTGCTTGGACATGCGGGATCCTTGGCAGTCGGGGCGCCCAGGGGCGCGGTGGCGGGACTGCATCCGCGAACAAAACGGATGCGCTGGTGCCGTTATCGGCACGCGGGCGGCCGGGCTGTACCCGGTCTATCGCGATTCTGTGAGCCAGCGCAATCGGCTGTCGGCGCAAAAGAGGCCGGTTGGCGGTGCATCTCTTCCCACTGCGTGGGGCTTGTTCACTGCGTGAGGCTGCTGCCGGGTCTCGCCCCGGCGGGCGAGTCACTTTCATTTGTCTTGCCAAATGAAAGTAACCAAAGCAAAGGCGCTTGAAAACCATACGGTTCGTTCAGTCTCGCTGCGGACAACACTGACACTTCGGCTAGCCATCCACCTTCATTGGGATTGTTGTTCTCCCGCTCCMCTCGACTCGCTCGCTTCGCGTCGCATCGTCTTGCACCGGCGGTCGGCACCGCGCCATCCGGGCGATGCGTAGCGAGCTGGGTGGAGAAGAACGGCCAACAATCCCAATGAAGGTGGATGGCTAGCCGAAGTGKCCGTGTTGTCCGAAGCGGGCCAGAACGAACCGTATGGTGTTGTATTGAGGCCCTTTGCTTTGGTTACTTTCATTTGGGCTTCAAATGAAAGTGACTCGCCCGCCGGGGCGAGACCCGGCAGCAGCCTCACGCAGTGAACAAAGCCCCCCGCAGGGATAAGAGAGAAGCCCTCGCGCAGCGAGTCCCCCGCCGGGAAGAGGCGAGGATCAGAAGGTTTCCCAATCGTCGGACCCCGCCGCCGCGGCGGCCAGTGCCGGACGCGGGGCCGGGGCGGCCGTGAGCACCGGCTCGACGGGCGCAGCCGCGGGCCTGGCGGCCGCCGGGGCCGGGGCCTTGGCTACCGACTTCGGTGCCGGGTGGGCTGCGGCGGCGATCACCGATTTCGCGGCCTGGAACACCGGGGCCGGTGCCGGTGCGGCAGCATGCGCAGTCGACAGCTTGAACACGGCGACGCCGGCCAGCAGTTGCGCAGCCTGCACCTTCAGGCTTTCCGCCGCCGCCGCGCTTTCCTCGACCAGCGCCGCGTTCTGCTGCGTCGCCCGGTCCATCTGCGTGACCGCCTCGCCGACCTGGCTGACGCCGGACGACTGCTCGATGCTCGCCGACGTGATCTCGCCCATGATGTCGGTCACGCGGCGGATCGAGGCGACCACCTCGGCCATCGTCGTGCCGGCCTCGTCGACCAGCGCAGTGCCCTGCTCGACGCGCTCGACGCTGGTCGAGATCAGCGTCTTGATCTCCTTGGCGGCATCGGCGCTGCGCTGCGCGAGGCTGCGCACCTCGCTGGCCACCACCGCGAAGCCGCGGCCCTGCTCACCGGCGCGCGCCGCTTCCACCGCGGCATTCAGCGCCAGGATGTTGGTCTGGAACGCGATGCCGTCGATCACGCCGATGATGTCGGCGATGCGGCGCGACGAGTCGTTGATGCCCTTCATCGTGTCGACGACGCGGTTGACGACCTCGCCGCCGGAGACCGCGACACTCGACGCGCTCATCGCCAGCTGGTTGGCCTGGCGGGCGTTGTCGGCGTTCTGCTTGACGGTGCTCGACAGCTGCTCCATCGACGCGGCCGTCTCCTCGAGCGCGCTCGCCTGCTCTTCGGTGCGGCTGCTCAGGTCGTTGTTGCCCTGCGCGATCTGCGAGCTCGCAGTGGCCACGCCATCAGCGTTCTGGCGCACGCCACCGACGATGCCGCGCAGCTTGTCCTGCATGTCGCCGAGCGCCTTCAGCAGCTGGCCCATCTCGTCGGTGCCGGTCGCCTTGATCGGCTGGCTCAGGTCGCCGTCGGCGATGCGGTTCGCATCCGCCACCGCCTGCGCCGCGGCGCGGGCCAGGCCACCCGACACGAACCAGGCGATCGCGAGGCCGAGTGCCGTCATCACGACCAGCCCGGCGATCAGCGCCGTGCGCGAGGATTCATAGGTCTTCTGGCCGTCGGCGGCCGCCGCGGTGCTGCCGGCATTGTTCAGCTCGACCAGCTTGACGAGCAGCGCACGGGCATCGGTGTACGACTGGCCGCCCGGTCCGTTCAACAGCTTCTTGATGCCGGCGGTGTCCATTTCCTTGGCCATGCGCAGCAGCTCGGGGCCGATTGCCTGGTAGCTCTTCCACTGCTGCGTGAATTGCTCGTACAAGGCCTTCTCTTCCGGCGAGCTGACCATCGCCTGGTAAGCGGCGCGGTGGGTCTCGAGGTTGCCTTCCACCTTCTTCAGCGAGGCCTCGATCGGCTCGACCTCGAGAGAGGTGTCGATCAGCGCGAGGCGCAGGCGCACCACGCGGTACGACGCAAGATCGCTGTTCAGTTCACCGAGCGCGCGCACGCTGGGCAGCCAGTTGGTGGCGATGTCGGCGGCGTTCGCGTTGACGTGGCCCAGGCGACCGATCGCCAGCAGGCTTTGCACGAGCGCGATCGCAAGGACCAGGCCGAAGCCGCCGATCAGCTTGGTGCGGATGYTGAGGTTGTTCAGGTTCATGACAGGCGGTCCGGAGATTTCAGAAGGTTTCCCAGTCGTCGCTCGGCGCGGCGCTGGCGGCCGGTTTGCTGGCGACCACGGCGGGTTGCGGTTCGGCGCGCGGGGCCAGGGTGGCAGCCACCGGCTTCGATTCGACGCGGGCGGGTGTCGCGGGCCTGGCCGCTGGCGCGGTGCTGGCAACCTTGGCGGCCGGCTTGGGCGTGAAGGCCGGTTTCGCCGGCGGCAAGGCCGGCGCGGCGACCGGCTGCGCCACCAGGCTCTCGCCCGCCTCCAGTCGGAAGGTCGCGACCACCGAGGCCAGGCGCTTGGCCTGGTCGCGCAGGCTCTCGGCGGCGGCCGCCGATTCCTCGACCAGCGCAGCGTTCTGCTGCGTCATCTGGTCGAGTTGAGTGACTGCGGTGTTGACCTGGCCGATGCCATCGCTCTGCTCCGACGACGCGGCGGTGATCTCGCCGATGATGTCGCTGACACGCTGCACCGAGCCGACGATCTCGCTCATCGTCTTGCCGGCATCGGCGACCAGGCGCGAACCGGCCTCGACACGGTCGACGCTGGCGCCGATCAGGCCCTTGATTTCCTTGGCCGCCTGCGCGCTGCGCTGCGCGAGGCTGCGCACTTCGCTGGCGACCACCGCGAAGCCGCGGCCCTGTTCGCC
>NZ_JBFUFP010000018.1:0-24458 GCF_056403375.1 Rhizobacter sp. P2_H2 | reverse complement strand
CGGCCGGCCCGCGCGCTGTCCGGCGGGCAGCGGCAACGCCTGGCGCTCGCCCGCGCCTGGGCCACGCAGCCCGACCTGCTGCTGCTCGACGAGCCCACGGCGAGCCTCGACCCCGGCGCGAAGCGCGAGGTCGAGGCGCTGATCGAGCAGATCGCCCACACCGGCGTGACGATCGCGATGAGCACGCACAATCTCGGCCAGGCCAAGCGCCTGGCGACCCGCGTGGCCTACCTGGAAGGCGGGCGCGTGGTCGTCGAGCGCCCGGTCGACCTGTTCTTCACCGACGATGCGCTGCCGAGCGAGGCCGCGCAGTTCCTGCGAGGAGAGCTGCCCTGGAGATGACGCCAAGACCCGTGCAGGCGAAGGACGTGCGCATGCACGGCTTCGCGCAGCGCAGCGAGGTGGAAGTGGCCCAGGCCTGGGTCGACGGCCGGGCCGGCGCGCGGCCGCTGCCGGCGCAGGCCGTGGCGGTGGAAGAGAGCGCCGGGCGCGTGCTGGCTGCCGACCTGGTCGCACCGATCGACGTGCCGACGTTCCAGCGCGCCGCGATGGACGGCTTCGCGCTGCGCGGCGCGGAGACCGACGGCGCCGGCGAGTACAACCCGATCGAGCTGCCGGTGCTCGGCCAGGCACTGCCGGGCCGGCCGTTCGAGGGCACGGCGCCGGCCCGCACCGCGGTGCGCATCATGACGGGCGCGCCGCTGCCCGACGGCCTGGATGCGGTGGTGCCGGCCGAGTACGCCACCGAGGCCGCCGGGCGCATCGCGATCACGCGGCCGGTGTCGCCGTGGCAGCACGTCGGGCGCGTCGGCGAGGACATCCAGGCCGGCTCGACGGTGTTGCCCGCCGGGCGCCGCCTGCGGCCGCAGGACGGCGGCCTCGCGGCCTCGCTGGGCTTCGCGCAGCTCGACGTGGTGCGGCGTCCGCGCGTGCGGCTGCTCGTGACCGGCAACGAGGTGGTCGCCCCCGGCGCGACCAAGGGGCCGTGGGAGATCTACGACGCGAATTCCGTGCTGCTTCGCGGCCTCATCGCGCGCGACGGCGCGGAGCTCGAGAGCCACCAGCGCCTCGGCGACGAGGCCGCGGCGATCGGCGCGGCGATGTGCGCGCCGGGCGCCGACGTGGTGCTGGTATCCGGCGGATCGAGCGTCGGCAGCGAGGACCACGCACCGCAGCTGCTGGCCCAGCTGGGCGAGCTCGCCATCCATGGCGTCGCGATGCGGCCGTCGAGCCCCGCGGGCATGGGCCGCATCGGCGACACGCTCGTGTTCCTGCTGCCGGGCAATCCGGTGTCGTGCCTGTGTGCCTACGACTTCTTCGCCGGGCGCGCGATCCGCCGCCTGGCGGGGCGCGGCCCCGAGTGGCCCTACCGCCAGCGCCGGGCGACGGTGGCGCGCAAGATCGTCTCGGCCGTCGGCCGTGTCGACTACGTGCGCGTCCGGCTGGAGGGCGACGCGGTCGAGCCGCTGGCGGTGTCCGGCGCGTCGGTGCTGTCGTCGACGACGCGTGCCGACGGCTTCGTCGTCGTGCCGGCCGAGAGCGAAGGCTACGGCCCCGGCACCGAGCTCACCCTCCACCTCTACGACTGAGCCCCGGGCCCCGTGTGAAACCGACATCGCAATCGCAGTTCCTGGACGTCATCACCCGCGACGAGGCGACGCTGCGCTTCCAGCGGTACCTGAGGCTCGCGCCGCTGGGGCAGGAGCGCGTCGCGCTGGGTGCGGCGCTGCACCGCGTGCTGGCCGAGGACATCGTGGCCGGCATCGACGTGCCGGGCTTCGACCGCTCCAACGTCGACGGCTTCGCGCTGCAGGCGGCCGACACGCACGGCGCGCAGGAAGAGCGGGCCCGCACGCTGCAGCTGAACGACGAGGTGCTGCGGCCGGGCATCGTGCCGCAGCGGATGGCGGCGGCGGGCACGGCCACCCCGATCGCCACCGGCGGCATGCTGCCGCGCGGGGCCGACGCGGTCGTGATGGTCGAGAACACCGAGCTGCGCGGCGAGGGCCGCGTCGAGGTCAGCCGGGCCGCGACGGCGGGCGAGAACGTCAGCTACGCAGGCACCGACATCGCGCGCGGCGAAACGGTGCTGCGCGCCGGCCAGCGCCTCACCTCGCGCGAGATCGGCGTGCTCGCGGCGCTCGGCCTGGCGCAGGTGCCGGTGCACCGCGCGCCGCGGGTCGCGATCTTCTCCACCGGCGACGAGATCGTGGCACCCGGGCAGCCGCTGCGCACAGGCGCCGTCCACGACTCCAACGCCGCGATCATCGGCGCGGCGGTCGAGGAACTGGGCGGCCGGCCGGTGCACCTGGGCGTGATCCCCGACGACGAGGCCGCGCTGACCGCCGCGCTCGCGCGCGGGCTGGCGTGCGACGCGGTGGTGTTCTCGGGCGGCACGTCGAAGGGCGAAGGCGACCTGTCGTATCGGGTGGTCGGCCGGCTGGCCGATCCGGGCATCGTCGCGCACGGCGTGGCGTTGAAGCCGGGCAAGCCGGTGTGCCTGGCGGTCACCGGCGGCAAGCCGGTCGTGATCCTGCCGGGCTTCCCGACCTCGGCGATCTTCACGTTCCACGAGTTCCTCGCGCCGGTGCTGCGCGCCTTCGCGGGCCTGCCGCCCGACCGGCAGGAAACGGTGAGCGCGACGCTGCCGATGCGCGTGAACTCGGAGCGCGGCCGCACCGAGTACCTGCTGGTCGGGCTGGTGCGCACGGACGACGGCCTCGCGGCCTACCCGATGGGCAAGGGCTCGGGCTCGGTGACCACCTTCAGCACGGCGGACGGTTTCATCACGATCCCGCAGCACACCGAGATGCTCGATGCCGGCGATCGCGTCGACGTGCAGTTGCTGGGGCAGGGCCTGGAGCCGGCGGACCTGATCCTGATCGGCAGCCACTGCGTCGGCCTGGACTGGCTGGCGGGGCAGATGATCGGCGCGGGCTGGCGCGTCAAGTCGCTCAACGTGGGCAGCAGCGGCGGCCTGATGGCGGCCCGGCGCGGCGAGTGCGACATCGCCGGCATGCACCTGATGGACCCGGCCAGCGGCGAGTACAACCGGCCGCTGCTGACCGACACGCTGGAGCTGATTCCCGGCTATGGGCGGATGCAGGGCATCGTGTTCCGGCCGGGCGATCCGCGCTTCGAGGGGCGCAGCCTCGACGAGGCGGTCGCGGTCGTGACCGGCGACCGCGACTGCGTGATGGTCAACCGCAACGCCGGCAGCGGCACGCGCGTGGTGATCGACCGGCTGCTGGGCGCGGCCCGCCCCTCGGGCCACGGCGTGCAGACGAAATCGCACAACGCGGTGGCGGTGGCGGTGGCGCAGCAGCGCGCGGATTGGGGCATGGCGATCGACACGGTCGCGCGCCAGTACGGGCTGGGCTTCATCCCCGTGCAGGAGGAACGCTACGACTTCATCGTGCCGAAGGCTCGGCTCGAGCGGCCGGCGGTGCTGGCGTTTCGCCGCCTGCTGGCGGCGCCGGGCACGCGGGCGGCGTTGCGGGGGCTGGGTTTCCGCGTTGACGCGGGTTGAAGCGGATGGTGATCCAGCGTCGGCAAGAATGACGGCATGAAGCAACGAGAACAGACCCGTCGATCCGCCGCAGCGACCCTTCGTCGTCTGTCGAGCGTGCTGCTCTTCATCGGCGCCTTGGCGGGCTGCAACCTGGCGCCGAACTCGGCCGGGCAGATCAGCGAGCGCATCGGCGAAGTGGCCAACGAGCCGTCCAGCAAGGAGCTGGACCTGGGCCGGCTCACCTCGTTCGGCTGGGACAGGCTCTACCTGTTCAAGGCCGGCACCACTCGCGAGGCGATCTGCCGGTTCCTGAGCGCGAACCGCAACCTCTGCGACCGCGTCGTGCGCTACGAGTCYGTGCCGGCGGCCCACATGGCGATCCTGTTCGCGCTCGACGGGCGGCTGACGCACATCGAACTGCATGCGCTGGCCAACGGCGAGTTCGATGTCGACCTCGGTCCTGAAGGTCTGCCACGGTCCGACTGCGTCTTCAGGATCAGGCATGCTGCTTCCACGGGCGAAGCGTCGGTGGCGCACCTGGAGCCGATCCCGGTGGCTGCGTCAGGCCCTCGATAGACCGCGGCCGGGCTCATCGGGGTCGACGCGGGGTGTGCGCGATCTGCGTCCTCATCTCGGGGGCGGCGCTGCCCTGTCGAGCACGTCGGCCATCCTGACAAGCTCCGGAACCGAGGCCGCCTTCATCTTGCGCATGACCTGGCCGCGATGGAGCTTGACGGTGGCTTCGGTGACGTTGACCCTTTCGGCAATCTGCTTGTTCAGCAGCCCGGCGGTGACGAGTGCCATGACCTGGCGCTCGCGTTCCGTCAGCAGCGCGTGTCTTGAACGCAGTGCCGCGACGTGCCCGGCGTCACCGCGCCTCTGGGTCGTCAGCTGGATGGCGCGATTGACCGCGTCCAGCAGGTCCTGCTCGCGCACCGGCTTCGTGAGGACGTCGACCGCGCCTGCCTTCATCGCGCGCACGGCCATTTCGACATCGACATGGCCACTGAGGAGCACGACCGATTGCGCGGCGCCGCTTCGCGCCAGCGTCTCCTGGAACTCGAGACCGCTCTGCCCGGGCAGCCGGATGTCGAGCACGATGCAGGACGGCCCGTGGGGCGGCTCGGCGGCGAGGAAGGCCTGCACGGAACCATAGGTCGTGGTCAGCAGCCCGACCGATTCGAAGAGGCCGCGCAGCGCCTCGCACACACTGGTGTCGTCATCGATCACGACGACGGTCGCCGGCGTGTCGTCTTGATGCTTGATCATCGGGCCGCTCCCGCCGCCAGCGGCACGCTGAAGCTGAAGATGCTGCCGCGCGGAGAATGGTTCGAGGCGGAGATCGATCCCCCATGGGCCTCGACGATGGAACGGCAGATCGACAAGCCCATGCCGATGCCCCCCGCCTTGGTGCTGAAGAAGGCTTCGAAGATCCGATCCATGTGATCCTGCGCGAGGCCCGGGCCGGTGTCCTGAACGCTGACCCGGGCGAACCTGTCGGGGCCCGCTGCACTGCGGATCGTGAGTTGCCCGGCCTCGGTCATCGCCTCCACGCTGTTCATCACCAGATTCAGCAGCACCTGCTGCAGCTGCGTGCGATCGCCGAGCACGATCGGGGTCTCGGGCCCGGCCTGGAAACTCGCCTCGATGCCGCGGCGCCGGAATTCGCCGTTCAACACCAGCAGCAYCTCCCGGATCGCTTCGTGCAGATCGGTCGGCGTCATCCGCGTGGGTTCCTTGCGCGCCAATGCGCGAATGCTCGCGACGATCTCCCCGGCCCGATGCCCGTCCCGGACGACGCGTTCGGCCGCCTGCCGCGCGCGAACGGCGTCGAACTGCTTCTCACCGAGCCAGCGCAGGCAGGTCCCGGCGTTGGTGACGATCGCCATCAGCGGCTGGTTGACCTCGTGCGCGATCGAGACCGCCAATTCGCCCAAGGTGGTCACTCGCGAGACCCGCGCCAGCTCGCTCTGGCTGCGTCGCAATTCTTCTTCGGCGCGCTTGCGGTCTTCGATCTCGATGAGCGCGCCGTACCATTTCACGACAGCACCGTGGGCGTCCAGCAGCGGGCACTGCCGCAAGGTGAACCATCGGTATTCGCCGTCCGCACGCAGAATGCGCGCGTCGACTTCTTCGCCGCGCTTGCTGGAACGCACGCGATCCCAGATGCTGCGCATCGCCTCCAGGTCGTCCGGGTGGAAGATGCGGTAGAAGCCTTCGGCCATCACGTCTTCGAATCGAAGGCCGCAGAAGTCGAGCAGGTTCTTGCTCCAGAAGTCGACCTCGCCATCTGCGGTGGCCGACCACGCCATCGCGGGGATCGTGTCGATGATCAACTTGAGCCGTTGCTCGCTCGCCTTGAGTGCATCCTCGGCGCGCTGCAGGTCTTCGAACTCCACGTTCGCGCCGACCCAGCGCACCACGCCGTTCGCATCGGTGATCTTCTGGCCGGCGAAATAGAACCAGCGGTACTCCCCGTCGAATCGCCGGATGCGCCCCTTCAGGCCCAGCTGGTCCTTCGTCGCGAGGCAGTCCTTCCAGATGTCCACCATGCCTTCCACATCGTCGGGATGGTAGAAGTCGAGGAAGCCCCACTCGAGGATCTGTTCGGGTTCGACGCCGACATAGGCGGCCCACTGCCGGTTCACGAATTCTGCCGAGCCGTCCGGTCGAGCCACCCAGGCGAGCACCGGCAGCGAGTCGATGATGAGGCGAAGGTTCTGCTCGCTGGCGAGCAGTGCCGACCTGGCTTCCTCCAGGGCGTTCTCGGTGCGCTTGCGGTCTTCGATGTCCAGCACGACGCCGTACCACTTCACGACCTTGCCCTGCGAGTTCAGCAGCGGGTTCTGCCGCAGCGTGCACCATCGGTACTGGCCGTCGGCACGCCGGAGCCTGCCTTCGACTTCCCGCGAACGCGTCGACGCCATGATGTCCTGCCAGGTGGACAGCAGGGCCGCCACGTCGTCCGGGTGAAAGATGCGATAGAAGCCGAGCCCGAGGATCTCGTCGGCGGGCAGCCCGACGAAGTCCACGAAATGCTGGTTGCAGAAATCCAGCATGCCGTCCGAAGTCGCCGACCAGGCGATGGCCGGGATGGTGTTGATGATGAGGTTGAGCCGCCATTCGCTTTCTGCGAGCGCCTCGCCCGTGGGCTTCTCGGCGCGTGTATCGGCCGGTGGCCTGCGGTCGGTGAGCTCGCGGACCTCGCGGCACGCGAGGCTCGCCTGGGTCGCCGCGATCTTCAGGCGCAGCGACTCGAGGCGCTGCGGAAACCCCGCTCGCCGGGAGCCGGTCACCAGCACGCCCAGGCCGGCGATGTCGCCCATCGCGACGGCCACGACGGACAGCACGTCGCTGCCGAGGGGCATGGCTGATGGGCCGAGCGCCGGGTTGTCCGCCAGCCACTGACCGACCGCACGCCGGATCGCCTCGGGATCGTGCGCGGCGGCGGGCGTCTTGCCGGTGCGCAGGAAGATGTGCACCGTTTCGCTGAAGCGCAGCCCGGCGAAGTCCAGGTCCAGCATGTCGACCAGCGTCTCCAGGAGGTCTTCGACGATGGAGGTCGGGTCCACTCCCCGCCACGTCGCCGGCAGGCGGGTCAGGCGCTCGATGTCGTCGTGGCACTGCTGCAGCTGCGGGTCTTCGGCGGCGGCACGGGAAGGCGATGTGATGGGGGCGTGTGCACTCATGGCTCGACTGCGAGCGATGAGCATACCGCGCCGAATGTGGGCATGAACCTCGACCAAGGTCTAGGAACCTGCGACTTTCCGCGAGGGCCCGACGATCAAAGGAGGATTGAGTGCGTGCGGCACCGGGGGATAGGCTTCAGTCCCCGGACCAGTGGCCCTCTGCGACGCGAGGCACGCATGAACCTATCGATCGGCGAACATCTTCCGGATCTCCCGCGAGATCGGGAGCACGTCTTCTTCGAGCGCGAAGTGCCCCGTGTCGAGAAGGCGCAGGCGCGCGTCGGGAATGTCCCGAAGGTAGGCGTGCGCACCGGCCGGAAGAAAGATCGGGTCGTTCCTGCCCCACACGATGAGCGTCTTCAGCGGACGTGCGCGCATGAAGGCCTGCCAGTTCGGGTAGTCGATGACGTTGCTGAAGTAGTCCGACATCAGGCCGATCTGGATTCTCCGGACGCTGGGGTTCTCGAGGAGCAGGGCATCCAGGTTCCATCCGGTGGGGTCGATGGACTCGAAATTCCGGCTGCCGGTCCGGTACTGGAACATCGTGAAGTCACGGGACACGAGCTGCTCGATCTGCCTGCGCCCTTCCGGGGTGAGGCCCGCCGCACGGGCGCGCATTCCGCCGAGCTGCTCGGCTGCAATGCCTTCGACATACGCGTTGGCGTTCTGGATGATCAGCCCGGCGACCGCCGCCGGATTCTTCACGGCCATGCGAAAGCCCACCGGACCGCCGAAGTCCTGCAGGTAGAGGACGTAGCTTTTCAATCCGATCTGGGAGACGAACGCTGCCATCACATCTGCCAGGCTTTCGAACGTGGGGGAGAACTTCTCGGCAGAAGGGTAGTCGCTGAAGCCCGAGCCCGGGTAGTCGGGTGCCACCAGGTGGAAGTCGTTCGAGAGCAGCGGGATCAGCTCTCGATACATGTGCGAAGACGAAGGAAAGCCGTGCAGCAGCAGCAGGGTCGGCTTGCGAGGGTCGCCCGCTTCGCGATAGAAGATCTTGATTCCTTTCACGACGACCGTCCGGTACTGCACGCGAGACCCCTGCTGCGACTCGCCGGTCGATTCGATGCGACCGGCACGGTCGACGGCGCACGCGCCGAGGTAGCAGCTCAGGACGGCGGCAACGAGTGCTCGCCAAGGAAGGTTCGAGTGCATGGTTCGCGGCTTTCAGGGTTCGAGTTGGCACATCGAACCGAGCCTATCCGCAGGCCGTGCGCGATGCCCCTTTCCTGCGGCCTGCAGGCCGCTGGCCCGAGGGCGTAGGGCGCTCCTGTCGCCGACTCCTCGAGTTTTAACCGCAGTTAACTCGTCCTGGTTGCATCGGAAGGCGACCATGCGCAAACCACATGAATGGAGCATTGCAATGCCTTCGAACAGACCCACGGTGATAGAGCTGGCCCATGACGATCCCGTCATCGAGGCGGGGTTGCGCTACATCCTCGGCGCATGGCCTGAATTCGAGTTGCGCGCCGCGGCCGACCTGGATCGCCCTGACCGGGAGCGGAGCGCGCCGGCCGACGTGCTCATCCTCGACCACGACAGCGGTGTCCGCAGGGCAGTGGGCCTGCAGGCCGATTCCCGCCAGGGCGCGAAGCTCATGGTCGTGGCCATGAGGGGCCAGGAGATCGATGTGCGAAGCGCCTTGGAAGCGGGCATCCGCGGCTACGTGGTGGTCGGCTGCTCGGCGGACGAGATCGTGAGCGCCGCCCGGGCCGTGGCGGCCGGGCGCCGGTATCTGTGCAGCGCCGCGACGCTTCGCATGGTCGACAGCCTGTCGCGGCCGGCCCTGACCGTGCGAGAGGGTGAGGTGCTGGCGCTGGTCCGCCGTGGCCACAACAACAAGGAGGTGGCCCGCTCGCTGGGGATCTCGGTGGGAACGGTCAAGGCGCACATGCGGGGGCTGCTGTCGAAGCTGGGCGCGCGGTGCCGGACCGAGGCCCTCTGGATCGCGTCGCAGCAGGGATTGGCCCCGCGTCCGACGCGCGCAGCGGCCGCTCGAAGCTCGGTGGCGGCCTAGATGAGCGGGAAGGATTCCCCCTGGGCATGCGCCCTGCATCGGCTCTGCCTGCTGCTGCTGTGTTCGGCCTACCTCCAGGGCGGCCTGGAGAAGGCGCTGGATTTCCACGGAGCCCTCGCGGAGATGACCGCATTCGGCTTGCGGCCTGCGGGGTTGCTCGCGGTGGCGGCCATCGCCATCGAGCTGGTGGGTTCCGTGCTGGTGCTTGTCGGCTGGGGGCGCTGCGTCGGCGCGTTGCTGCTCGCGGCCTTCACGCTGGTCGCGACGCTCATCGCGAATCGGTTCTGGGAGGAACAGGGCATGCCGCGCGCGATGTTGACGCATGCCTTCTTCGAGCATCTCGGGCTGGCCGGCGCGCTCGTGCTGGTCGCCTGGCACGACCGCTGCGAGCGCAACGCCGGACTTCGTCCGAGTCCGAGGGCCGGGTGAACGCAGCGTCCAAGGTCGGGGTGGCACTGGTCATCGCATTGAGCTGCATGGCCGCCCGGGCCCTGCCGGCGCAGTACGGCATCTCGCAGCTGTATCACACCAAGTGGACCGCCCAGGATGGCGTGCCGACGGGCATCGAGGCCATCGCCCAGACCCGCGACGGCTTTCTGTGGCTGGGCACCTCGGGGGGACTGTTCCGCTTCGACGGCGTGGAGTTCGAGCGCATCTCCGGCGCCGGTGGCGTCCCGCTCCTGTCGCAGGACATTTCCGGGTTGTACGTGGCCACGGATGGCGGACTGTGGATCGGGCACCACCTCGGCGGCGTGAGCCATCTGCACGAGGGCCGCCTGGTGAACTACGGCCAGGCCCAGGGGCTGCCGCGATCGTCCGTGGCGGGCATGGCAAAGGCAGGGGACGGAACCCTGTGGGCGGGGACGACCCGCGGGCTGTTTCGACTCGACGGCGGACGATGGCAGCCGGCGAATGCCACCTGGAACGTTCCTGCGGATCCGGTCGACGAGCTCATCCTGGATCGCGATCGCACGCTGTGGGTGATGAGCAATGACCGGATCTTCTACCTTCGAGACGGCGCGAACCGGTTCGAGAAACTGCCCGTCGCAGTGCCTCGCAGCAATTCCCAGACGATGCTCCTGCATCCTGGCGGTGCCGCCATGGTGTGCACTTCCGGACGCGTTCGCATGCTGACATTGACCGCGCCGCCCGCGTCCGGTGCAACCGCCCCTGGATGGGTCGACCGCGGTATCACGGCGGCGGCCGGGTGTGCCTTCGACCGCGAAGGCCACCTGTGGGTCGGAGGCATCGACGGCGCCAGGCGAGGCGAGGGCGTCGGCTTCGTGCCCCTCTCCGGGGAATCCGTCTCCCGGATCATCGAGGATCGCGAAGGGAACATCTGGTTTGCCACACGCGGCGGACTCGACCGATTCCGCGCTCCGGCCTTCCTGAAGCTGCCGCTGGACACAGGGTCCAACGAGTTCTGGCTCGCACCCGCCGGGCAAGGTGGCGCATGGATCGGCACCGCCCTCGGCAACGTCTTCCGCGCTCGGAGCACCTCGCTGGAGCCGATCGGTTTCGGACATCTGGCCGGAACGGGACTCGCTGCCCTCTACAGCGACCCGTCGGGCATTCTGTGGGCGGCCGGCGGCGATTCGCTGTGGAAGCATCAAGCCGGTGGACGATGGCAGCGCCTGGCCCATCGTGGAGCGAGCGCCTCTTCTTCCTTCAACTACGCCGGCATCCAGGCCATGACGCAGGACGCGCAGGGCGCGATGTGGGTGTCGGTGCTGCGAGTCGGCACCTACCGCGTGGTCGGCGATGAGTGGACCTTGTGGGGGGGACGCACGGACATGCCCACCCACAACGTGTCGGCCTTGTTCACCGATGCGCGGGGCCGCGTCTGGTTCGGCTATGACGATGGGGTGGTCACCGTCCTCGACGGCGATCGGCTCGCGGCGGTGCTCCCCGCGAGGGAGTCTTCGTCGCACCTGGACCTGGGGTCGGTGGAGACGTTCGCGCAGCAGGCCGAACACCTCTGGATCGGGACCGAGAAAGGCCTGTGGCGACTGAGCGGCGATGCGATCCACCCGGTGATGGGATCGCGCGGTGCGTTCATCCGGGTCAAGGGCATCGTGCCCGGCTCGACAGGGGACCTGTGGGTGAGCACGGCGGATGGCATGGTCCACATCGCGGCCGACGACCTGCAGCAGGCGTTGCGCCACCCTGAGCATCCCGTCCGCCATGACCTGCTGGACCATCTGGACGGGCTGCCGGGGGCGCCCGAGGCGGCGCTGGGCAACGGCGGCCGCCTCTGGATTGCCGCCGCGAACGGCGTGGTATGGACCGACCCCATGCGCATGCCGCGCAACACCATCGCGCCCGCCGTGATCGTCAAGTCGATCACGGTGGACGGTCTCGCGCATGCGTTCGATGCAGGCGCCGCGACGCAGTTGCCGGTGCATCCGCGCGACCTGAAGATTGCCTACACCGCGCCGAGCCTCACGATGCCAGAGCGCGTGAGGTTCAGGTATCGCCTTGGCGACGAGCACGCCGACTGGCAGGACGCCGGCACCCACCGCGAGGCCAGTTTCAGGGACTTGCCGCCCGGCCGCTATCGATTCCAGGTGATCGCCGCCAACAATGACGGCGTGTGGAATGAAACCGGCGCGAGCGTCTCGTTCGTCATTCCTCCCACCTTCGTGCAAACGGGCTGGTTCGTCGCGTTGTGCGCTGCCGCTGCCGCGGCCGCCGTGTGCCTGCTGTTCTCATGGAGGCTGCGCGCGGTCAAGGCCCGCTTGCGGCTGCGCTGGGAGGAGCGGACGGTCGAGCGGGAACGCATCGCCCGGGAACTCCATGACACCTTCCTGCAGGCCGTGCAGGGCCTGGTGATCCGGTTCCACGCGGCGATGGAACAGATTCCGCCGCACGAGCGCTCCCGCGACCTGATGCGCAACGCGCTGGACCTGGCCGACGAAGTGATCGCGGATGGGCGGGATGCGGTGACGGACCTGCGGGGGGTCACCGGCAGCTCGACGGATTTTGCCGATGGCCTGCAATCGGTCGGTGAGCGCTGGTCCGCAGACACCGGCGTTTCCTTTGCGATGCGCATCGACGGGGCTGCCCGCGAACTCGATCCGGTGGGCGTGCCGGAGCTGCAGCGCATCGCCACCGAGGCGCTGAGCAATGCGTTCCGACACGCGGCAGCCACGGGCGTCCAGCTTGGCGTGACGTTTGCATCGAGGCAGCTCAGACTGCGAATCGTGGACAACGGCTGTGGTTTCGACGCGAAGCAGTCGCACGCCGGGCGCTGGGGCCTGGTCGGGATGCGAGAGCGGGCGGATCGTCTGGGCGGGCGCCTGGGCGTCCACTCGGATGCACGCGGCACCACGGTCACGCTGGAGGTCCCTGCCAGGATCGCCTACCGGCACCGGCGGCGCGCGTGGGACGGATGGCGCGGGTGACGCAGAAGAGGGCCTGTCAGGGATCGAGGATCCCTCGCTTGAGGGAGATCATGACCGCATGCGTGCGGTCGCGCGCGGAGAGCTTGCTCATGATGCTCTTCATGTGGGACTTGACCGTGTCCTCGGTGACACCGAGCTCGCCGGCGACCCGCCGGTTCGAGTTGCCGGCCGCGACCTGCTTCAGCACGTCGAGTTCGCGCGCGGACAGCGGGTCGTCGGTCAGGTGCGCGGCCAGTTCGGCGGCCACCTCGCGAGGAATCCAGCGCTCGCCGGCATGGACGGATCGGATGGCGGCGAGAAGCTCGTTGCGGATCATGCTCTTGAGCAGGTAGCCGCTGGCACCCGCTTGCAGCGAGCGGCGCGCCTGCGTGTCGCCCCGGTAGGTCGTCAGCATCACGATGCGAGCGTCGGACCATTGCGCACGGATCGCCACCGTGGCGGCGACACCGTCGACCTCCGGCATCTGCAGATCCATCAAGGTGACGTCGGGGCGGTGCTCGGCAAAGCGTTCGGTCGCCTCGTGCCCGTTGCTCGCCTCGGCGACCAGCAACATGCCGGGCTCCCTCTCGATCACGGCAGCGATGCCCTCGCGCATCAGGGGGTGATCGTCGACGACGAGCACCTTGATCGGCTGGCTCGTCGGGCCCACGGCGTGCATCGGGTGTCTCACTGGAGTCGAACGGTGCTCGCGAGTTTACACACGGGGTCGGTGCGGCACCTGGGCCAAAGGGAGAGGACGCGGCCGCCCTACGGGTCGTGGCGGCAAGACATGACAAGCGGCTCAATGTGTCGTCTCACAACCCGACATTCGGAGGATTCACCATGTCGATTCAATTCGATCAACGCCCGGATCGGCGCGAGTTCCTGCAAGCGGCGTCCCTGCTGGGCCTGACCGCGCTGGCCGGTCCGGTGACCGCGCTGGCGCGCGACATGCGCGTCGCGCCCGACCTGGTTCTGTACAACGGCCGCATCAGCACGCTGGACCCCGCACGGCCCGACGCCGGCGCGGTGGCCATCAAGGACGGCATGGTGCTGGCGGTCGGCAGCGACGCCGAACTGGTGCCCCTCGCCGATGCGCAGACCCGCGTCGTCGATGTCGAGAGGCGCCGCGTGATCCCCGGCCTGAMCGACTCGCACACGCACGTGATTCGCGGCGGCCTCAACTACAACATGGAGCTGCGCTGGGACGGTGTGCGCAGCCTGCATGCGGCGCTCGAGATGCTGAAGGCCCAGGCGCGGGTGACGCCACCGCCCCAGTGGGTGCGCGTCGTCGGCGGCTGGAACGACACCCAGTTCGTCGAGAAGCGCCTGCCGACGCTGAAGGAGATCAATGAAGCGGCGCCCGACACGCCGGTCTTCGTGCTCAATCTCTACAACCAGGCCTTCCTGAACCGCGCTGCGCTGCGTGCGGTGGGCTACACGCGCGACACGCCACAACCGCCGGGCGCCATCATCGAGCGCGACCACAAGGGCGAGCCCACCGGCCTGCTGCTGGCCGAGCCCAACGCCTTCGTGCTCTACAACACGCTGGCCAAGGGCCCGAAGCTGGACTTCGACGATCAGGTGAACTCCACGCTGCATTTCATGCGCGAGGAGAACCGGCTCGGGGTCACGTCGGTGGGCGATGCCGGTGGTGGCTTCCAGAACTACCCGGACGACTACGCAGTCATCGACAAGCTGGCCAGCGAGGGTCGGCTGACACTTCGCTTCGCCTACAACCTGTTCCCGCAGAAGGCGAAGGCGGAGCTCGACGACTTCCGGCGCTGGATCGCGACGGGCAAGCCCGGCGACGGCAGCGACATGTACCGCCTCAACGGCGCCGGCGAGATGCTGGCCTTCTCGGCCGCCGACTTCGAGGACCTTCTCGTGCCGCGGCCCGAGATGCCGGCGATGATGGACGCCGACCTGGAGGGCGTGGTGCGCTTCCTCGCCGGCAACGGCTGGCCCTGGCGCATGCATGCCACCTACGACCAGACGGTGTCGCGCGCGCTCGACGTCTTCGAGAAGGTGCACCGCGACCTGCCCATCGACAAGCTGGGGTGGTTCTTCGACCACTGCGAGACGGTCACGCCGCAGAACCTGGAGCGCATCCGGAAGCTGGGCGGCGGCGTCGCGGTGCAGAACCGGATGTCGATGCAGGGCGAAGCCTTCATCCGCCGCTACGGCCTGTCGGCGGCAGCCGAGACGCCGCCGGTGAAACGCATGGTCGAGATGGGCCTGCCGGTCACGCTGGGCACCGATGCGACGCGGGTCAACAGCTACAACCCCTGGCAGGCCCTCTACTGGCTGGTGTCGGGTCGCAGCATCGGCGGCACGGTGCTCTACCCGGAGGAGCGCCGCCTGGACCGCCTGGCCGCGCTGGGGCTGATGACGGCCGACGGCGCCTGGTTCTCGCGCGACAGCGGCAGGAAGGGCGTGCTCAAACCCGGGGCGCTGGGCGACGTGGCGGTGCTCGATCGCGACTACTTCGCCGTGCCCGAGGACCAGATCCAGGACATCGTGTCGGTGCTGACGGTCGTGGCGGGCCAGGTGGTGCACGGCGCGCAGCGCTTCACCGCGCTGGCCCCGCCGCTTCCGCCGGCGTCGCCCAGCTGGTCGCCGGTGCGAACCTTCGGCGGCTACCAGGCACGCCAGCTCACGCTGGGGGACAGCGACCGGCGCTACCAGTACGCCGCGGCATGCGCGTGCCGCTCGGGTTGCGGGCTGCATGCGCATGACCACCTGAAGGCGGCCGGCACCCGGGTGCCGGTGGCGGACGCACCCGCCTTCTGGGGGGCGCTCGGGTGCAGTTGTTACGTCTAGAGTCGCTACGCCTAGAGGCTCAGTGAGCGGGCCGCCTCGATGATGACGGCGGCCACTTCCGCAGGCCGCCGCATCATCACGGCGTGCCCCGCCTCCAGGCTCGTCACCTTGGCGCCGGCCCGTTGGGCCATCGCCTTCTGGGCCGGCGGCGGGATCATGTGATCCTGCTCGGCCACGACATACCAGCTGGGCTTGCTCTTCCACGCCGGTACGCTGACCTTGTCACCGAAGCTCCTCGCGGCGATGGGCTTCTGGTTGACCGCCAGCAGGGCGGTCCGCGCGGCCGGCAGGTCCTGCGCGAAGTGCTCGCCGAAGTTGCGGGTGCTCATCCACAGGTAGCCGTGCGAATCGGGCTCGATGCCGGCCAGGCCCGGCGGCGGCGGGATGTCCTTGTTGGCGAGCATGTCGTTCACCGACTCGCCGTCGCCCGGCGCGAAGGCCGCCACGTAGACCAGGCCGGCCACCTTCTCCTGCCGGCCCACCTCGGTGATGACCGCACCCCCCCACGAATGCGCCACCAGCAGCACCTTCCCCGGTTGCCGGTCGATGGCCCGTTGCGTCGCGGCCGCGTCGTCGGCCAATGCGCTGAGCGGGTTCTGTACGGTCACCACCGTCAGCCCCTTCGCCTGCAGCAGGGGCACGACGTCGTTCCAGCTGGAACCATCGGCCCACGCGCCGTGGACCAGGATCACGCTGACCTGCTTGTTGTCGGCCGCTGCCGCCGTGGCCGGCGCGGCGGCCACGACACCGGGGCTCAGCCAGGCACCGAGCGCGAGGCTGGAGGCGGCTGTCAGCGCGGTCATCTTGGGAAACAGTGAAGTCGTCATGGCAGTTCCGATCTGCAGTTGTGGAAGGCCCACTGTCGTCGGATGCCTTCGCTTTCGCATTGGCCCAAGGTGGGGTGCGGTGGTGGCCGCAGGTGCGTTGTGGGCGCGTGCCGCGGCCGGGAGACTGTGGGCTCGCAACCCGTCAACCCGTCCTCGAAGGAGAGATCCCATGACCCTCACTGCCAAGCCCGCCGCGGGCTCGCGGCTGCTCACCCCGACCGATCACACGCTGGTGTTGATCGACTTCCAGCCGCAGATGGCATTCGCCACCCAGTCCATCGACGGCGTGAGCCTGCGCAACAACGCCCGCATCGCGGCGCGTGCGGCCGCAGGCTTCAAGGTGCCGACCCTCCTGACCACCGTGGCGGCGAAGAGCTTCTCGGGGCCGATGTTCGACGAGGTCATCGAGGCCTTTCCCGACCAGGAGATGCTCGATCGCACCACGATGAACTGCTGGGAAGACGCGAACGTCATCCGTGTCGTCAACGCGATCGGAAAGCCGCGCGTGGTGCTGGCCGGCCTCTGGACCTCGGTGTGCATCGTCGGGCCGGCGCTGTCGGCGATCGAGCAGGGCTTCGAGGTCTTCGTGCTCACCGATGCCTGCGGTGACGTGACGGCCGAAGCCCACGAGCGCGCGGTGCAACGCATGGTGCAGGCCGGCGCGCAGCCGATGACCGCGCTGCAGTACCTGCTCGAGCTGCAGCGCGACTGGGGGCGCGGCGAGACCTACGACCTGACCACCGGCATCGCCCGGCAGCTGGCCGGCGGCTACGGCGTGGGCATCGCCTACGCCAAGGCGATGTTCGGCGCCACCGAAGGCTGATGCACCCCGATCGACCCCTCCACTGAAGGACACACCATGAAATCCTCTGTCAGCGCCAAGCGCTTCGCCTCCTCCCTGCTGCTGGCGCTTGCAGCGCACGGCGCCCAGGCCAACACCGCTGCCGCGAGCGAACCGTCGAACTCCGTCAGCACCGCGGCCGTCAGCTACCGCACGGTCAAGGTCGACGGCGTGAACGTCTTCTACCGCGAAGCCGGTCCGAAGAACGCGCCGGTCTTGCTGCTGCTGCACGGGTTCCCCACCTCGTCGCAGATGTTCCGCAATCTGATCCCGCGGCTGGCCGACAAGTACCGCGTGATCGCGCCCGACTACCCCGGCTACGGCCAGAGCGACATGCCGGCGATGGACAAGTTCGACTACAGCTTCGACAACCTCGCCCGCGTGATCGACAAGTTCACCGAGGCGGTCGATGCGAAGAAGTTCGCCCTCTATGTGCAGGATTACGGCGCGCCCATCGGCTTTCGCATCGCGGCGGCCCATCCCGAGCGCATCACCGCGATCGTGGTGCAGAACGGCAATGCCTACAACGAAGGCATCGACAACGAGTTCTGGGTACCCGCCAAGGTGTACTGGGCAGACAAGTCCGAAGCGAACGGCGCCAAGCTGCGGCCGCTGTTCGAGATCGGTGCGACGAAGTGGCAGTACACGGAAGGCATCCGCGACGTGAGCCACATCAGCCCGGATGCCTGGACGGTCGACCAGGCCCGCATGGACCGCCCCGGCAACAAGGACATCCAACTGGAAATGTTCTACAGCTATGGCACGAACCCGCCGCTGTACCCCGGCTGGCAGGCCTACTTCCGCAAGCACCAGCCGCCGATGCTGATCGTCTGGGGCAAGAACGACAAGATCTTCCCGCCTGCCGGCGCGCACCCCTACCTTCGCGACCTTCCGAAGGCCGAGCTGCACCTGCTGGACACCGGGCACTTCGCGCTCGAGGAGGACAGCGAGACGGTCGGCCGGCTGATGCGCTCGTTCCTGCAGCGCAACGTCAAGGCTGGCAAGTGATGGCAGGGCAGCGGCACTCGGCCAGCAGGCGGGCCGCTGCCCTCAGGTCACGCGTCGCGAACCCTTCGGAAAATTCGTCGACGATGGGCGACAGCATCCGGCGTGCGTCGTCCGTTCTCGCCCCCCCGGCGCACCAGAGCCCTGCGAGGTCGGTGGCCGCGCGCAACCGCCATGACAGCGCGCCGACTTTCCGGGCCGACGCCATCGACTGGCCGAGCAGGACTTCCGCGTCGCGGTTGCGTCCCTGGGCCACGCGGAGGGACGCCTGGATGCGAAGGACCTCGGGCAGGCACCAGCTTTCGTCGTGCGCATGCGCGATGTCGAGTGCGTTGCGGATCGTCGATTCGGCTTCGCCGAGACGGGCGTGACGCACGAGCGCGTCCGCCAGGACGCTGAGGTAGTACGGCATCCGCGCCAGGTGGTTGATGCTGCGAAACTCCTCGACGGCCTGCTGCAGGGCCGCCACCGCGTCGCACGAGGTGTCGCCCCTCGTGTGTGCCAGCGCGGCCCGGTAGAAGCTGGCGACAGGGCGCCGGGCGGCGAGGCCATGTCGCGTGACGTGCTCTTCCAGCATCGCGACATGGCGGTCACAGGCGTCGACGTGCCCGCTCCAGTAGAGGACCGGGCAGATATACGACAGCAAGTTGTTGAGCGAGAGGTGATGCCCGAGCCCGCGTGCGCTTTCCAGCGCGGCTTGTGCCGTGCGCACGGCCGTGTCGGCGCGGCCCGTCAGCCACTGCACCTGCCCCAGCACCCCGCCCGCGAGGACGATGGGATCGGAGAGGTATCGGATGTCGTACGAGCCGAAATAACGCTGGTCGCGCGCGTGGAGGACTTCGAGCCGCCGCCCGGCGGCGTGCAGGCGTCCGAGAAAGAGCTCGGCGATGGCCGTGTGCACGTCGGCCTCGGGCAGGATGGAGGGATCGTTCTTCGCGGCGACCGCCCCGAAGTCGTCGAGCGTGCGCAGCGCTGCAGCGTGCTCGCCCGTGAACAGCTCGTAGATGCCGATCATCATGAGGCAGCGAAGGTGGTAGTCGATGTCGCCGATCCGCACCGCGATCTCCAGCGCGCGGCGCAAGGCTGTCATCGCCCGGGGCTTGAGCCCGCGCGTGAACACGGTGGCGCCGCCGAGCCACAGCTTGAGCTTCATCTCGAAAGCCGTTCCGGCGAGGTCCGCGGCCTCGAGTTCGTCGACCGCCTGCGACACATGGACGCCGCTCTCCTCGGTCAGCGAGAAATGATTCCACAGCAGCAGCCCGGCGACCGTCAGCCGGATCCGCAGCGATCGATTCGCCGCATCGCGGCCGGTCCAGGCCAGCGCAGCGCGCAGGTCGTCGATGACGCGCCCGTAGGCACGCCCCCATTCCGTCGCCGGGCGCCGGGCCCACTCGCCTGCGGCGCGCTCGAGCGTCGCGCACAGGTGTTCCGCGTGGCGTTGGCGGACCACCGGATCCTCGTCGCCGGCTCGCAGGCGTTCGAGGGCATAGGTTCGCGTGGTCTCGAGCAGGCGGTAGGCGATGCCATCGGCATCGAGGTCCGTGGCCAGCAGCGACTTCGCGGCCAGCTGCCCCAGGATGTCTGCCGCTTCCGTGGGAGCGCGGTCTGCCACAGCCGCAGCCCCGGCGGCGTCGAACACGCCCGCGAACACGGACACGGAGCGCAGCACCGCGGCCTCGCCGGGCGGCAGCAGGCTGTAGCTCCAATCGAGCGTCGCCGTCAGCGTGCGGTGTCGCTCCGGTCCCGCCCGGCGCCCGATCAGCAGGCGGAACCGGTCGTCTAGCTGCTGCAGCAGATCGCGCACGCTGAACGCATCGATGCGCGTCGCGGCGAACTCAATAGCGAGCGCGAGCCCGTCGAGACGGCGGCAGATCTCCGCGACGATTGGCGCATCGGCATCGTTGAGCCGGAACGACTCGAGCCTGTCGGTGGCGCGGTCCACGAAGAGCTGGATGGCGGGAAACGTGAGCGCCTCGTCGGCATTCAACCGGGGTGAGGGCAGGGGCGCACCGAGCCCGGGCAGCCTGCGCACCCGTTCTCCCTTCACCAGCAGCGGCTCGCGGCTCGTGACGAGGATCTTCACGCCGGCCGCCGTTGCCATGATCCGGTCGACACAGGAGGCGGCGATATCGATGATGTGCTCGCAGTTGTCGATCACGAGCAGCATCGAACGGTCGCGCAGGTACTCGCAGAGCGGGATCAGCATGCTCTCGGAATGCGCGGTCAGGCCGATCGCCGTCGCGATGGCATGGGGTGCCAGGGCCGGGTCCTTGAGCATCGCCAGGTCGATCAGCCAGACGCCGTCGCTGAACGATCCGAGCACCTGTTCGGCCACGGCGAGCGCCACAGTGGTCTTGCCGATGCCGCCAGCGCCGACGATGGACACGAGACGCGATCCTTCGAGTTCGAGCCGGATGGCATCGATCGCCTCCGCCCGGCCGAAGATGCGCGTCGTGGCGGTCGGCAGGTTGTGGCCGCGCCGGTCCGTCGCCGCGGGGGCCGGCATGAAGCCGGGTGCTCCGTTGGCCTGGACGGGGGCGACGAACCGGTAGCCTCGGCCGGTCACCGTCGCGATGTACGTGGCCATGCCCACGCCGTCGCCGATCGCGCGCCGCAGGGCCGCCATGTTGACCTTCAGGTTGCCCTCGTCGACGACGACGTCCGGCCAGGCACGCGCCATCAGCTCGCGCTTGCCGACCAGTTCGCCCGGGCGCTCGACCAGCGCCGTGAGGATGTCCAGCGCACGGCCCCCGAGGCGGACCGGTGCATCGCCCTGCAGCAGCAGTTGGCGTTCGGGAATGAGCACGAAAGGTCCGAACGCAAAGGAACGTGCAGCCCGCCAGGTCGGTTCAGAGATCACGGAACTGATGCGGTTCGTGCAGGCCATGCGTGGCTCCTTGCGGCGCGGGGGATTGAACGATAGGTCTTCCATCGCTGCGGCAGAACCCCAATTCGTTTCACCCGCCGTTCACTCGATCGTGTGAACGCGGCGGCTCGCGCGGGTCGAACAGGCGATCGAGTTGTTGCCTCAGCACGTCTTCGGCGCGGTCCAGCACCTGGGCGAGTGCAGCGCGCGCCGGGTCGTCCGAGGCCATCCGATCGGTCGCCGCCTGGAAGCGCAGGATCAGGCCTTGGGTGCTTTGCACCAGGGTGTCATGGAGTTCGTGCGCCAAGTGATCGCGCTCGGCCATGCGTTGCTCATGAAGGCGGCGCATTCTCGTGGCGACCTGGCGCACGCGGAGCCAGGCGACGCACCAGATCAGCGCGCCGGCACCGGCCACGCAAACGACGAAGAACCAACCCGTCTGGACGCAGCTCGGCGGGATGAAGAAGTCGAGCGTCACGCGAAAGAGTCAACGCGACGCCGGCAACCCTGCGAGGTGGTGGTGGATCTGCGCGACCGCCGCAGCGCCCTCGCCGATGGCGCCACCCACGCGCTTGACCGAGCCGGAGCGCACGTCGCCGACGGCGAACACCCCCGGCACGCTGGTTTCCAGCGCCGCGGCCTTCCAGCCCGAGGGATCGGCCGCGACGCCGGCGCCCGTCAGCACGAAGCCTTGCGGATCGACGCCGACGCTGCACCCGCCAAGCCAGTGCGTCTCGGGCTCGGCCCCGACGAACAGGAAGACGTTGCGCAGCGGGCGATGCTCCTGCGATGCCGTCCGGCGGTCGGTCCAGGTCACCCCTTCCAGCCCGCTCATCGGCTCGCCATGCAACTCGACGATCTCGGTGTGCGGGCGCAGCTCGATGTTGGCCGCCGCGCCGATGCGATCGATCAGGTAGCGCGACATGGTGGACCGCAGGCTCGGTCCGCGCACCAGCACGTGCACTTTCGAGGCGTGCTGCGACAGGAAGACGGCGGCCTGGCCTGCYGAATTGCCGCCCCCCACGACCACCACTTCGGTTCGCGCACACAGCGTGGCCTCGAGTGCCGAGGCCCAGTACCAGATGCCACGGCCTTCAAAGGCGGACAGTCGTTCCACCTCCAGGCGGCGGTAGTGCGCGCCGCTGGCGATGACCACCGTGCGCGCACGCAGGCGCCGGCCATCGGCGAGGTGCAGCCCGAGTTCACGCTCCGGCCCCGCACGAGCGCAGTCCAGCGACTGCACCTCGGCCGGGATCAGCAACTCGGCACCGAACTTCTCGGCCTGCACGCTGGCGCGCCCGGTCAGTGCGGCGCCGGAAATGCCTGTCGGAAACCCGAGGTAGTTCTCGATGCGCGCGCTGGCACCGGCCTGCCCGCCATAGGCGCGCCGGTCCAGCACGACGACGCGCAGGCCTTCGGAGGCGGCGTAGACGGCCGTCGACAGCCCGGCCGGGCCGGCACCGACGATCGCCACGTCGAAGATCTCTTTGCGCTCGGCGCTGTCGACCATGCCGATGCAGCGCGCCAGCGTCGCTTCGGTGGGGTTCACCAGCACGGCGCCGTCCGGGCACACGACCACCGGCTCGCCGGGGGCGGCGCCGTACTGCTCGATCAGCGCCGCCGCGCGGTCGTCATCGCGTGCATCGATGACCCGGAACGGCTCGCCGTTGCTGTGCAGGAAGCCCTCGAGCCGCAGCAGGCCGGCCGAGTTCGGATGGCCGATCAGCACGGGCCCGCTGGCGCCCTGTTCGATCAGCGCCACGCGTCGCAGGATGAGCGCGCGGATCAGGCGCTCGCCCAGGTCGGCCTCGGCGATCATCAGCGAGCGCACCTGTCCGGGCGGCAGCAGCAAGGCCTCGACATCTTCCCGGGCCACGGCGTCGACCAGAGAAGGCTTGCCGGTCATCGTCGCCAGTTCACCCGAGAAGTTGCCCGGCCCGTGCTCGACGACAGGCGTCTCGCGCCCCATGCCATCGCGCTGGAGGACGGCCACCAGCCCCTTCACGACGACGAACAGCCCCGGCCCCGGCGTGCCGGCGCTGACGATGCGGGTGCCGGCCGGATAGGCCTGCAGCGTGCCGAAGCGTCGCATCCGATCGATGTCGGCTTCGCTCAAGCGAGGGAATGCCTGGTGGCGGCGACTCGAGAGGACATCGGAAGCAGGGCTCGGGCTCATGGCATCGGTCTCTGTGTTGACTCGGCATCCCATGGTCGTGCACGAGCCGAGGCGGCACAAGTAAAGCGCGGTAAATCGCCGTGGGCCTCACCCCGTCGCGTCCGCATTCGCCGCGCGCAGCGGATCGGACACCTCCAGCCAGTCCAGGTCGTTCTCCAGGCTGTGGAAGGCGTCGTCGCCGATCTCGCCGGCCTCGCGCATCGCGAGCAGCGCGTGGCGGGCGGCCTGCAGCGCGGCGCGGTAGCGGTCGTCGTATTCCGCACCAAAGGCGGCGAACGGGCTCTCGCTGCCGTGCAACGGCCGGCCCAGGTGCATCTTCAGGTTCTTGCGCACCAGATCCAGCGCCGCGGACGGCGCCTGCGGCAACTGCGCGAAGGCCGCTTCCAGCACGCGCTGGCGGGCGGCATGCTCCTCGTGCGCGACGGGGTCGCCGTCACGCAGCTTGAGCGCGCGCAGCAGCGGCTTCAGCGTCAGCCCCTGGATCAGCAGCGTGCCCAGCACCACGAGAAAGGCCGTCAGCACGATCAGGTCGCGGGCCGGAAAGCCCTCGGGCAGCGCGAGCGCCGCGGCCAGCGTGACGATGCCGCGCATGCCCGCCCACGAGATCACCAGCCCGCTGCCCACGCTGGGCCGCAGCATCGGCCGCGGCGGGTGGAAGCCGTGGCGCCGGTCGCGCCAGCGCACCACCGCGTTGAAGCTCATGTGCCACGCGATGCGCACGACGATGACGGTGGCCAGCACCGCGGCCGCCACCCCGAAGTACTGCTCGCGCGCCGCCGGCGCCAGCTCGACCAGGATCGGGCGGACCTGCAGCCCGATGAAGATGAACGCGAAGATGTTCAGCGCGAACACGACGGTGGCCCACACCGCGTTGGTGGGGATGCGGATGCGCGCCGGGATGCGCGCCGGCGCCATTCTCGCCAGCGTCATCGCGAAGCAGACGGTGGTCAGCACGCCGGAGAGCCCGACGTGCTCGGCCACCTGCCACACGGTGAAGGTGCCGACGAACTGCAGGACGATGGCCGTCGGGATGTGCTGCACCTTTTCGAAAAGACGCTGGGCGAGCCAGCCCAGCGCCGGCCCCGCGACCAGGCTGCCCAGCACGGCCAGCAGGAAGGTCGGCGCCACCGCCTGCACCGAGAAGCCGCCGGCGGCGACCGCGCCGACCGCGAGGCGGTAGATCAGCAGCGCGCTGGCATCGTTCAGCAGGCTCTCGCCTTCGAGGATGCCGAGGATGCGCTGCGGCGGGCGCAGCGGGCGCAGCACGGCCGTGGCCGCGACCGCGTCGGGCGGGGCGACGATCGCGCCCAGCGCCAC
>NZ_JBFUFP010000017.1:0-26425 GCF_056403375.1 Rhizobacter sp. P2_H2 | reverse complement strand
CCAGCCCGCCGACCGGCGAGGCCGGGTGCGGCAGCGCCACGCCGGCCAGCATCCGGCGGATCGCGCGCGCGAAGGTCATCGCGCCCGATTTCGGCGTGTTCGGCAGGATCAGCGCGAACTCCTCGCCGCCGTAGCGCGTCGCGCGGTCGCGTGGCCGGTGGCAGGCGTCGCGCAGCAGCGCGCCGATGCGGCGCAGGCAATCGTCGCCCTGCACGTGGCCTAGCGTGTCGTTGTAGGGCTTGAACGCATCGAGGTCGCAGAACACCAGCGTCAGCGGCTGCTGCTCGCGCCGCGCGGCGCCGATCTCGGCATGCAGCAGGCGGTCGAAGCCGCGGCGGTTGATCAGGCCGGTCAGTTCGTCGAGTTCGCTCAGGTGCTGCAGGCGCTGGTTCGCGGTGCGCAGCTCCGACGACACCTGCATCAGCTGGGCCTGCATCTGCAGCAGCCGGGTCATCGCGCGCAGCTTGGCGGCCAGCACCACGGTCGACACCGGCTTCACCAGGTAATCGTCGCCGCCGCTCTCGATGCCTTTCCACAGGTCCTGCTCCTGGTCGCGCGCGGACAGGAAGATGATCGGCGTCCAGCGGCCGGACTCGGCCTGGCGCATCTGGCGCGCCAGCCAGTAGCCGTCATGGCCGGGCATCACGACGTCGAGCAGCACCAGGTCGGGCTGGTGGCGCTGGAACTGCTCCAGCGCCCAGGTCGCGTCGCCGGCTTCGAGCACCCGGTGGCCCAGTGCATCGAGCTGCGCGACGAGCGCGACGCGCACGCCGGGCTGGTCGTCGACGACGAGGACGGTCAGCGAGGAAGCAGCAGCAGGAGCGAGGGGCATGGGCAGGACCGGTGACGCCGGTCTCGACGCCTTCGTCCCGCATATCGGCGGGCCGCGCCGCCGGCTGAAGCCGCGGTAGCGATCGCCGACAGCGCTGCGCGCACTACTGCACGCAGGCCCGTCTGTCTGACAAGCCGTCTCTTACAGCCCCGCCGCTGCGCGCAGCGCCTGGGCCTTGTCCGTCTTTTCCCAGCTGAACTCCGGCTCCTCGCGGCCGAAGTGGCCGTAGGCGGCCGTCTTCTCGTAGATCGGGCGCAGCAGGTCGAGCATCTGGATGATGCCCTTCGGGCGCAGGTCGAAGTGCTCGTTGACCAGCGCGGCCAGCTTGTCGTCGGGGAGCACGCCGGTGCCTTCGGTGTAGACCGTCACGTTCATCGGGCGGGCCACGCCGATCGCGTACGCCACCTGGATCTGGCACTGGCGCGCCAGGCCTGCCGCGACGATGTTCTTCGCGACGTAGCGCGCCGCATACGCGGCCGAGCGGTCGACCTTGCTCGGATCCTTGCCCGAGAACGCGCCGCCGCCGTGCGGGCAGGCGCCGCCGTAGGTGTCGACGATGATCTTGCGGCCGGTCAGGCCGCAGTCGCCCTGCGGGCCGCCGATGACGAAACGGCCGGTCGGGTTGATCAGGAACTTGGTGTCCTTCAGCCACTCCTTCGGGAGCACCGGCTTGATGATCTCCTCGATGATGGCTTCGTTGAACGAGGCCTTCATCTTCTTCGGCGTCTCGCTCTGGTCCGGGCTGTGCTGGGTCGACAGCACGACGGTGTCGATGCTGTGCGGCTTGCCGTCGACGTAGCGCATCGTCACCTGGCTCTTCGCGTCGGGGCGCAGGAACGGCAGGCGGCCGTCCTTGCGCAGCTGGGCCTGGCGCTCGACCAGGCGGTGCGCGTAATAGATGGGCGCGGGCATCAGCTCGGGCGTCTCGTCGCAGGCGTAGCCGAACATCAGGCCCTGGTCGCCGGCACCGGTGTTCAGGTGGTCGTCGCTCGCCTGGTCGACGCCCTGGGCGATGTCATTGGACTGCTTGTCGTAGCAGACCATCACCGCGCAGCCCTTGTAGTCGATGCCGTACTCGGTGTTGTCGTAGCCGATGCGCTTGATCGTGTCGCGGGCGACCTGGATGTAGTCGACGTGCGCGTTGGTGGTGATCTCGCCGGCCAGCACGACCAGGCCGGTGTTGGTCAGCGTCTCGGCGGCCACACGCGAACGCGGGTCCTGCTTGAAGATCGCGTCGAGGATGGCGTCGGAGATCTGGTCGGCGACCTTGTCGGGGTGGCCTTCAGAAACGGACTCGGACGTGAAAAGGAAGTCGTTCGACACTCTTAAACTCCAGCAAGGTTGAAAACCGCGTTGCCGGACTTGAGGGTTCTTCGAGCGGCGAACGCTTTAGCAGGATTTTTGAATCGCCCCGCAAGTAGTTCATAACTCGGCGATGGCGGGATTATAGAAACAGATGACAACCCTATTGCGCTGGTTTGCCGGGCTTTCGCTGGGCTTTTTGCATCTTCTCGGCGGCGTCCTGGGCTGGCTGGGCTACGCGTTGTCCGGCAGCTACCGGCGCCGCATGGTCGAAAACGCCGCCCAGGCCGGGCTCGACAGGCCCGCGTGGCGCCCGGCGATCGCATCGGCCGGCCGCATGGTGATGGAACTGCCGAAGCTGTGGCTGCGGCCGATCGACCGCAGCGTGCTCGCCCTGGTGCGCTTCGAGGGCGAGGCGCTGGTGGCCCGCGCGCTCGAGTCCGGCCGCGGCGTGCTGCTGCTCACGCCGCACATGGGCTGCTTCGAGATCACGGCCCAGGCCATCGCCGAGCGCTGGGGCACGCAGCAGCCGATCACGGTGCTGTACCGCCCGGCACGCCAGGCCTGGCTGCGCCGTCTCGAGGAGACCGCCCGCGACCGGCCGCACCTGCAGGCGGTGCCGGCCACGCTGTCGGGCGTGCGCCAGATGATCCGCGCGCTGCGCCGCGGCGAGATGGTCGGCCTGCTGCCCGACCAGGTGCCGCCCGACGGCATGGGCGTGTGGGCACCCTTCTTCGGCAAGCCGGCCTACACGATGACGCTGGCGGCACGGCTCGCGCAGCAGACCGGTGCCGCGCTGCTGCTGACCTGGGGCGAGCGGCTGCCGCGCGGTGCCGGCTACGTGCAGCGCTTCTTCGAATTCCCCGGCGCGCTGCCGGACGACCCGACCGAGGCGGCCAGCGCCGTCAACCGGGCGATGGAACAGCTGATACTGCAGTGCCCCGGCCAGTACCTGTGGGGCTACAACCGATACAAGGCGCCGCGCGAACATCCGGCGGACGCCGCGCAAAAAGAATAGAGAACGCTCGATGGGAACCCGCTTGCTGCTGGGAACGATGTGGCTGCTGCATTGCCTGCCACTGCCGCTGCTGGCCGCGCTGGGACGCGGGCTGGGGCGGCTGCTGTTCGCGCTGGCGCGCTCGCGGCGGCGCGTTGCGCTGCGCAACCTGGAGCTCTGCTACCCGGACTGGAGCCCGCAGCAGCGGTTCGCGCTCGCCCGCGAGCATTTCCAGTGGCTGGGCCGCAGCATCCTCGAGCGCAGCCTGCTCTGGTATGCGCCGATGTCGCAGCTGAAGCGGATCATCCACGTCGAAGGCGACGTGAAGCTCGCCGAGCGCAGCCCGCGGCCGGTGATGTGGCTGGTGCCGCACTTCATGGGGCTGGACGTGGCCGGCGTCGCGACGCTGCTGTTCCAGCAGCACCCGGCCTGCTCGATGTACCAGCAGCAGAGCAACCCGGTGATGGACGAGGCGATCCGCAAGGGCCGCATGCGCTTCGGCGACCATGCGGAGATCTTTCCGCGCAGCGACAAGGCGTTGCCGCTGATCCGCGCGATCCGCAAGGGGCACGCCTTCTTCAACCTGCCCGACATGGATTTCGGCGCGCGCGATGCCGCGTTCGTGCCGTTCTTCGGGGTGCCGGCCGCGACGCTGCTCGCACCGTCGCGCATGGCGCGTGCGCTCGGCATGGTGGTGCAGCCGGTGATCGCCGAGATRCTGCCCGGCGGCCAGGGCTACCGGGTGCGCTTCGGCGAACCGTTCACGCACTTCCCGAGCGACGATCCCGTCGCCGACACCGCGGCGATGAACCGCTGGATCGAGGACGAGATCCGCAAGAACCCGGCGCAGTACCTGTGGGTTCACAAGCGCTTCAAGACGCGGCCGGCGGGCGAGGCGTCGCTGTACTGACTGCGGCGCCCGCCCCGCCTGCGATCACCGCTCAGTCGCTCCTTGGCAGCGTCAGCCGCGCGCCGAGCGCATTGCCCAGCCGGAGCGCGACCTCGGCGTCGCCCGCGGTGGTCATCAGCATCGCGTGCTCCTGGCGGCCGGTGTCCATCTGCAGCAGCGAGAAGCCGAAGCCGAGCAGCCAGGTGTGCAGTTCGAACAGCGCCGCACGCGGCGTGCGGCCGCGCCCTTCGCGCCAGTTCCAGCCGTAGATCGCCGCAATGCCGGCGGCCCGCGCCAGTTCGCGCCCCTGCCGCTCGACGTCGGCGATCTCGTCGACGCCGACCAGCAGCATCGCCCACTGGCCGTCCTGCTGCCCGCCTTCGGCCAGCAGCGCATGGCGCACCGCCTGCGGCACAGCGTCGCCGGCATGCACGCCGTTCACCACGCGCTGCTGCAAGCGCAGGCGCTCCTCGGTGCACAGGTGGCCGAGCACGAGGCGCAGCCATTCCAGCAACGACACCTCATCGGGCTGGCGTGCCGTCGTCGTCGGCGGCACGGGTTCGCCGGGGACGCTGACGAACATCGGCTCCTGCTCGTCGCGGCGGCGAAATCGCTTCAGGAATTTCAGCATGGCACCGCCTCCCGACGCAGGATCAGGCAGGGCACGCCGCCCAGGCGCCAGCGCTTGTCGGCGCGCAACGGCGGCGCGAAGGCGCGGCCGCAGGTGCAGGGTCGACTGCCGGCGCGCACCGGGCGTCGTCGGCCGAGCTTCAGCCGGACGGCGGGGGCGCGCGTCAGCGGCCCGCAGCGGGCGCCGGTGTCATCGCCAGAAAAAGTGGTGTTCATGTCCATCGCGTCTCCCGTAAGGAACAGCCGGCGCGACGATCGCCTCCGGCATGGTTCGGCATGCTCGCCACGCTTTGTGCAGGCCTTTTGCAGGCGGCCAGATGTTTTCGAGAAACCGGGTTCTGGCGGGCAGATGGCCGGGATGAACGGCGACCCTGCCCGGCCCGCTGTCATGGCGCGCGGCGATAATCCCCGCCCATGAGAGTGCAGTTCACGAAGATGCAGGGGGCCGGCAACGACTTCGTCGTGCTCGATGCCACCGCGGCGCCGCTGGCGCTGGATGCCGCGCAGCTGCGCGCACTGGGCGACCGGCGATTCGGCGTCGGCGCCGACCAGATCCTGGTGGTCGAGGCCAGCGCGACGCCCGGCATCGATTTCCGCTACCGCATCTTCAACGGCGCCACCGGTGACGAAGTGGAACAGTGTGGCAACGGTGCACGGTGCTTCGTGCGCTTCGTGCACGACAAGAACCTGAGCACCAAGACGACGATCCGCGTCGAGACGATTCGTCAGGTGCTCGAACTGCGCATGCAGGACGACGGCCGCGTCACCGTCGACATGGGCGCCCCGGTGTTCGACCTGCCCGCGCTGCCCTTCGACGCCAGCGGCCTGGCGCCGCGCGAGCTGAACGGCTTCGCGCTGTGGCCGCTGCCGGTGGGCACCGGCACCGTCGAGGTGGCTGCGGTGTCGATGGGCAACCCGCATGCGGTGCAGGTGGTGGCCGATGTCGACACCGCACCGGTCGCGACGCAGGGCCCGCTGATCGAGCAGCATGCGCGCTTCCCGCGCAAGGTGAACGCCGGCTTCATGCAGGTGCTGTCGCGCACGCACATCCGGCTGCGGGTGCACGAGCGCGACGCCGGCGAGACGCTCGCCTGCGGCACCGGCGCCTGCGCGGCCGTGGTCGCCGGCATCCGCATGGGCCTGCTGGATGCGCGCGTCGATGTCGATGCGCGCGGCGGCCGACTCACGATCGAATGGCAAGGTGCCGCCGGCAACCTTCAACAGCCCGTGCTGATGACCGGCCCCGCCACGACCGTCTTCGACGGCGTGATCCATCTGTAGAGACGTAGAAGGGCCCACCCGTGAGCATCCAAGGCATCACCGAACAGGACATCGCGAACTACCTGGCCAACACGCCGGGTTTCTTCGAGCGCCACGCCGAACTGCTGGCAGCGGTCCAGCTGACCAGCCCGCACGGGCAGCGTGCCGTGTCGCTGCAGGAGCGGCAGATGGAAATGCTGCGCGAGAAGAACAAGGGGCTCGAGCTGCGCATCATCGAGATGATCCGCCACGGCACCGAGAACGTCTCGATCGCCGACAAGCTGCACCGCTGGACGCGCGCGATCATGCTGACGCACAACCCCGGCGACCTGCCCGACGTGCTGGTGGCCGAGTTGAAGCACCAGTTCATGATCCCGCAGTCGGCGATCCGCATCTGGGGCGCGGCCGACGTGTTCAACGTGCTGCCGTTCGCCAAGGCGGTGAGCGAGGATGCCCGCAGCTTCGCGGCCAGCCTCTCGCAGCCGTACTGCGGCGTCAATTCCGGCTTCGAGGCGGCCCAGTGGCTGGCCGACGTCTCGACCGTGATGTCGCTCGCGCTGATCCCGCTGCGCGTGCGCCAGGACGACCCGGCCTTCGGCATGCTGGTGCTGGCCTCGCCGGACCCGACGCGCTACAGCGCCGACATGGGCACCGAGTTCCTGTCGCGCATCGGCGACATCGCGAGCGCCGGCCTGTCGCGGCTGCTGCCGATCGCCTGAAGGCCTGGGCCGGTCCCGCGCGATGACTGCACCGTCCGCCGCACTCGACGCGGACCTGCAGCGTCACCTCGTCCACCTCGAATCCGAGCGACGGCTCGCGCCGCGCAGCCTCGTGCTGTACCGCGATGCGTTCGCGCGGCTGCAGGCCTTCGCGCAGGCGCAGCCGGTGTCGCTGCGCGCCACCCAGGTGCACCACGTGCGGCGCTGGGCGGCGCAGCTGCATGCGCAGGGCCTGGGCTCGCGCAGCATCGCGCTGGTGCTGTCGGCCTGGCGCGGCTTCTACCGCTGGCTCGGCCACGAGGGCGTGGTGCCGATGAACCCGGTGGACGGCGTGCGCGCCCCGAAAGCCGCCAAGCCGCTGCCGAAGGCGCTGCCGGTCGACCAGGCGGTGGCGCTGGCCGAGCCGCGCGAGGACGACGACACCGATCCGGCACTCGCTGCCCGCGACCAGTGCATCGTCGAGCTGCTGTACGGCTGCGGGCTGCGCGTCGGCGAACTGGTGGGGCTGGACGTGCGGGCCAGCGGCGAGGCGGCCGGCTGGATCGACGCCGCCGAGGCCGAGGCGCAGGTGCTCGGCAAGGGCCGCAAGCGCCGCAGCGTGCCGGTGGGCGGGCCGGCGCTGCAGGCGCTCGCGCAATGGCTGGCGCTGCGCGGCACGCTGGCCGATCCGGGCGAGCCGGCGCTGTTCGTGAGCCGGCGCGGCACCCGCCTGACCGACAGCCAGGTGCGTTCGCGGCTGAAGCGACGCGCGCTGCAGGCCGGGCTGCCGACGCACGTGCACCCGCACATGCTGCGGCATTCGTTCGCATCGCACCTGCTGCAATCCAGCGGCGACCTGCGCGCGGTGCAGGAGCTGCTGGGCCACGCCAACATCTCGACGACGCAGGTCTACACGAAGCTGGACTTCCAGCACCTCGCGAAGGTCTACGACGCGGCGCATCCGCGCGCCAGGCGCAAGCCCTGATCAGCGCAGCACGGCCCCGATCACCTCGTCGAGCTTGCGCAAGCCCTCGCGCGCATCGCCCAGGTAGCGCTGGATGCCCAGCCGCAGCGCCTTCGCCGCGGCCTCGTCGAACAGCCCCATCGCGTCCTTCACGTCCTCGCCCTTCTCCTGCAGCTGCAGCGCGGTGTTGCCGGTGGCCAGCGTCAACGCACCCAGCGCCGCAAGGCCGGTGTCGCGCGACGACACCTCGCCGTAGCGGCCGTGGAAGCCGTCGAGCAGCTTGCGCGAGCGGGCATCCAGCATCTCGTCGAGCGCGTCGCCGACCATCGCCGCCACGTCGGCCCGCGTGAAGCGCCGCTGCAGCGCGTCTTCCACCTTCTCGCCCAGTGCATGCAACGCCGGGCCGTCGAACCTTTCCACCGGCTCCAGGCGGATTTCCTCGAACAGCGGGTAGCGCACCAGCTCGCGGATCAGCACCGGGTAGCGCCAGCAGCGGCGCACATGCCTGGGCATCAGCCAGCTCGCGAGGTTGCGGTAGTACTGGTGCACGTCGGTGAGGTTGCGGCCGGTCAGGCCGACCAGGTTGACGTTGACGAAGTGATGCCAGGTCGAATCCGTGACGACGCGGCCCACCTCGGCCTGCTGCCCGTCGTAGGCGCAGACCGGGATGAACGAGCGCGGCGCGACCGCCGCCTTGCCCGGGAACGCATTGCCCTCGGACACCGTCAGCGCGATCGCCTCCGGCACGACGCGCTGCGTGCTGCCGGTGGCCATCGGCCATTCGTCGGTGACGCCGTCGGGCAGCTTGCCGGTCAGCACCGCCGGCACGCGGCATTCGCCTTCGTGCGGGTGGTCGGGGAACACCTCGATCGCGCGCGCCGGCGCGGCGCCCGGCACCTGCAGCACCGGGTGCGCGACGCCAACGCCGAAGCTGGTGCGGAAGTTCACGTACAGCCGCTGCGGCAATGCATYGGACTGATCGGCGAACTCGAACACGTCGTTGGCGCCGGGCGCGGTGGTGGTCAGCCGGTCGATGCCGCCGCCGCTCGGCGTGTCGGCCGCGGCCCAGCGCCGCATGCCTTGCACGCGCGGGATCGTCATGCACATCGCGGCGCCCAGGTCTTCATGGTCGCCGGTGGCGAACAGCCCGCCGCCCTGCTGCATGAAATTGACGATCGCCGCCTGCCCACCCGGCTCCTGCGCAAGGCCGGCGCCACCCTCGGTGGTGATCGCGAGCAGGAACACCACGTCGTAGCGCGATTTCAGCAGGCCATGCGCCGCGTCGGTGAACTGGAAGTTGCTGATGTGCTGGGTCGTCGTGTCGAGCGTCGCGGCACTGGCGGCCCCCGGCGTGTACAGCGCGGTCCGCACGATCGGCGTCATCGCGTGCACGGTGCTCGTGCGCAGTGCGTCGACGAAGCGGGTCAGGCCGAAGTCGTCGCCGACGCTGAAGTTCAGCCCGTCGGTGACGACCAGGATCTTGGGCGTGCATTCGCGAAACCATTTGAGGATGAACGTGTCGAGCACGGCCAGGTTCTTGAGCGTGGGCATGGCGGGGCCTCCTTGGCAACCAGGTGATGTGTGGAACGGCGCGCGGACCGCGCGCTGAAACCAAGTTAGGCGGCGCCTGGAGCGATCGACATCCCTAGCCTGTCGATCTCTCCCCCATCCCGGGGGGCGGCGCGCCGCGTCGCCGACAATCGGGGCATGAAGACAATCACAGTACGCGAGGGCAAGGAGCGCTCGCTGCAGCGCCGCCACCCCTGGGTGTTCGAGGGCAGCATCGCCGGCGGCAAGGCCGACCTCGGCGAGACGGTACGCGTGCAGGCGCACGACGGCAGGTTCCTGGCCTGGGCCGCCTGCAGCCCCCATTCGCAGATCCGCGTGCGCGCCTGGAGCTTCGACGAGGCCGAGCGCATCGACAGCGCGTTCTTCCTGCGTCGCATCGAGCAGGCGATCGCGATCCGCGCGCGGCTGCCGATCGCGAGCGACGGCGTGCGCCTGATCCACGGCGAGGCCGACGGGCTGCCGGGCCTGATCGTCGACCGCTACGGCGACACGCTGAGCGCGCAGTTCCTGTCGGCCGGCGCCGAGCGCTGGAAGGCGACGATCGCCGACCACCTGCTGAAGGCCACCGGCCTCGCGCGCCTGTACGAGCGCAGCGATGCGAACTCGCGCGAGCTCGAGGGCCTGCAGCCGTCGACCGGCTGGCTGCGCGGCGACGGCGCCACCGAGGTCACGATCCGCGAGCACGGCTGGCAGCTGAGCCTCGACGTGGCCGAGGGCCACAAGACCGGCTACTACCTCGACCAGCGCGACAGCCGCAAGCTGTTCGCCGACACCGTGCGGCACTTCGGCCTGCAGCGCGTGCTGAACTGCTACAGCTACACCGGCGGCTTCAGCGTGGCCGCGTTCGCCGGCGGCGCGACGCAGGTGACGAGCGTCGATTCGTCGGGCCCGGCGCTCGAGCGGGCGCGGGCGCACGTGCTGCGCAACGGCTTCGACGATGCAGCGCACGAGACGCTGGACGCCGACGTGAACCAGACGCTGCGCGCGATGCTGCAGCAAGGCCGGCGCTTCGACGCGATCGTGCTCGACCCGCCGAAGTTCGCGCCGACCGTGTCGCACGCCGAGCGCGCGGCACGCGCCTACAAGGACATCAACCGGCTCGCGCTGATGCTGCTGGAGCCGGGCGGCGTGCTGTTCACCTTCTCGTGCTCGGGCGGCATCAGCCCCGACCTGTTCCACAAGATCGTCGCCGGTGCCGGGCTCGATGCGCAGGTCGACGGGCTGGTCTATGCGCGCACCGGCGCGGCGCCGGACCATCCGATGACGATCACCTTCCCCGAAGGCGACTACCTGAAGGGCCTGGTCATCGTCAAACGCTAGCGCCGAACCGCGCCTGCCAGCGCTCCAGCGGCACCCGCGCCGCATTGCAGACGTACGAGATGGCGCGGTACCAGCCGGCGAGCAGCAGCAGCTCCAGCAGCTGCGGCTCGCTCCACACTGCCGCCAGCTGCGCCCACAGGTCGTCATCGACATCGGCGGTGTCGTGCAGCGAATCGACCAGGCGCACCAGCAGCGCGTCCCGTTCGGTCAGTGCTGCGTCATCGGCGTGGCCGCGCTCGATCGCCACCACCTGCGCCGGTGTGAAGCCGGCGGCCTTCGCGAATGCCGCCACGTGCACGCCCCATTCGTACTCGGCGCCGCAGCGCGCGCAGACGCGGTCGATCACCACCTCGCGGTCGCGCAGCGGCAGCATCGCGTGCCGGCCGAGCATGAAGCCTCCCCACGGCATCAACCGCTCGGCCAGCAGCGGGTGGCGCGCGAACACGCGGAACAGCTGCAGCACGTCGACGGCTTCGGGCGGCGTCATGCGGCGCAGCAGGGCGTCGAGCTCGGGCTCGTACGGCGCACTGACCGGCGGAATGCGGGCGGCCGGGTTCGTGGAGGCTTCGGTCGGTGTCATGGCGATCTCCTTGCTGCTACAGAAATAGTAGCAAACGGATCCTGGCACCGAAACCGGCATGGCATAGTCGCCGACGTGACGACTTCATCGCCCCGCCCGAGGACCCCGTTGCCAGGCACGCGCGTGCGCGGCTCGGCCAGCGGCCGGCCGATCATGGCCCTGCTGGATCTGCTGGGCCGCCGCGGCACGCTGCGCCTGTTGTGGGAGCTGCGCGACGGGCAGCCGCAGAACTTCCGCGCGCTGCAGCAGAGCATGGGCGGGGCGTCGCCCACGCTGCTGAACAGCCGCGTGAAGGAACTGCGCGAGGCGCAGCTGCTGGAGCTGCGCCCCGAGGGCTATGCGCTGACGGCGCGCGGCCTCGGGCTGCTGGACGAACTGGGCCCGCTCGACCGCTGGGCGCAGAACTGGGCGCGCGCGCTCACGCGATGACCGGCAGCGCGATGCGCGGCTCGAACTTCGCGCGGTGCACGTTGAAGAAGGCCTTCACGTTGCGCACATTGGCGTCCTGCGTGAAGAGGCGCTGCACCAGCGCGTGGTAGCCCGCCATGTCGGGCGCCTGCATCACCAGCATGAAATCCGGCCCTGGCGAGACGCGGTAGCACTGCTGCACCGCCGGCTCGGCCACCGCGCGCGCCTCGAAGGCCGCGAGGTGCTCGGCGCCCTGGCGATCGAGCGTGATTTCGGCCAGCACCGTGAGCCCGGCGCCGAGCCTTTCGGGCGACAGGATGGCGACGCGCCGCTCGATGACGCCGGCCTCGACCAGCCGCTTCACGCGGCGCAGGCAGGTGGCCGGCGAKGTGTGGGCGGCGGCAGCCAGGTCCTGGTTGGACAGCGAGGCGTCGTTCTGCAACAGCTCCAACACCCTCAAGTCGGTGGGGTCCAGGCTCAGTTTTTTGTCAGATTCAGCCATTTGTCATCTACCAGTGAAATATTCAATCGATTATTGATACTCGTGGCCAATAATTTCATACTCATCAAGTATATGCAACCATTCACCACATCAATCTGCCTACGATTCGCCCCATCCCAGTTTCACCAGAGAGAACTCCCATGTGTGGCATCGTCGGCGCCGTCAGCACCCGCAACATCGTTCCGATCCTGATCGAAGGGTTGAAGCGCCTGGAGTACCGCGGCTATGACTCCTGCGGCGTGGCGGTCCACCAGAACGGCCAGCTGCGCCGGGCGCGCAGCACCTCGCGCGTGGCCGAGCTCGAAGCCAACGTGCGCAGCGACGAGATCCAGTCGGGCACCGGCATCGCCCACACGCGCTGGGCCACGCACGGTGCGCCGGTGGTGCACAACGCGCACCCGCACTTCTCGGCCGGGCCGGGCGCGAAGGCGGCGTCGGCCGGGCGGATCGCGCTGGTGCACAACGGCATCATCGAGAACCACGACGAGCTGCGCGCCGAGCTGAAGGCCAAGGGCTACGTGTTCGACAGCCAGACCGACACCGAGGTGATCGCGCACCTGGTGGACCACCTGTACGACGGCGACCTGCTCGATGCGGTGCAGCGCGCGACGCTGCAGCTGCGCGGCGCGTTCGCGATCGCGGTGTTCTGCCGCGACGAGCCGCACCGGGTGATCGGTGCGCGCGAGGGCTCGCCCCTCGTGCTCGGCATCGGCAGCAAGGAGAGCGGCGAGCACTTCCTGGCCTCCGACGCGATGGCGCTGGCCGGCGTCACCGACCAGATCGTCTACCTGGAAGAGGGCGACGTGGTCGACCTGCAGCTCGGCAAGGTGTGGATCACCAGCCGCACGGCCGAGCGCGCGTACAAGGCGGTGCAGCGCGAGGTGCGCACGGTGCAGGCGCACACCGGCGCGGCAGAGCTGGGCCCGTACCGGCACTACATGCAGAAGGAGATCTTCGAGCAGCCGCGCGCGATCGCCGACACGCTCGATGCGGTGGAGAGCGTCACGCCCGAACTGTTCGGCGATGGAGCCTACAAGATCTTCAAGGACGTGGACCAGGTGCTGATCCTCGCCTGCGGCACCAGCTACTACAGCGGCTCGACCGCGAAGTACTGGCTGGAGAGCATCGCGAAGATCCCGACCAGCGTCGAGATCGCGAGCGAGTACCGCTACCGCGACAGCGTGCCGAACCCGCGCACGCTGGTGGTGACGATCACGCAGAGCGGCGAGACCGCCGACACGCTGGCCGCGCTGAAGCACGCGCGCAGCCTGGGCATGAAGCACACGCTGACGGTGTGCAACGTGGCGACCAGCGCGATGGTGCGCGAATGCGAGCTGGCCTACATCACGCGCGCCGGCGCCGAGATCGGCGTGGCATCGACGAAGGCGTTCAGCACGCAGCTGGTCGGGCTGTTCCTGCTGACGCTGGCACTGGCGCAGGTGCGCGGGCACCTGAGCGATGCGCAGGAGCAGGAGCACCTGAAGGCGCTGCGCCACCTGCCGGTGGCGGTGCAGGCGGTGCTGGCGCTGGAGCCGCAGGTGATCGCGTGGAGCGAGGAGTTCGCGCGCAAGGAGAACGCGCTGTTCCTCGGGCGCGGCCTGCACTACCCGATCGCGCTCGAAGGCGCGCTGAAGCTGAAGGAGATCAGCTACATCCACGCCGAGGCCTACCCGGCCGGCGAACTGAAGCACGGGCCGCTGGCGCTGGTGACGGCCGAGATGCCGGTGGTGACCGTCGCGCCGAACGACGCGCTGCTGGAGAAGCTGAAGAGCAACCTGCAGGAAGTGCGGGCACGCGGCGGCGAGCTGTTCGTGTTTGCCGATGCGGATACGCGGATCGAGAGCAGCGAAGGGCTGCATGTGATCCGGATGCCGGAGCACTACGGGGCGCTGTCACCGATCCTGCACGTGGTGCCGCTGCAGTTGCTGGCGTATCACACGGCGTGTGCGCGGGGGACGGATGTGGACAAGCCGCGGAACCTGGCGAAGAGCGTGACGGTGGAGTGAGCCCTCGAGCTTCGCGGCCCGTGACTCCAACAAATAATGTCCGTCGGATCTAAGTAATGCATGGATGACAGGCGCGAGTATTCAGCTCAGCCTGGAGGCGGCGGCAGATTTGTAGTGGCAGCGGTTGGCAGGCCTACAGGCCAGAGGCCGCGCCCAAGCTATCGGCGGTGGACCGCTGAGCTTGGAGCTACGGCCCTGCTGACGGTTGGAAGGCGTCCTTCCCGGGTTGGGCCCTGGCCATCATGCGGACTACAAAATCGATGAATGCCCTGACCTTGGCTGGAACGTGGGCGCGCCCGGGATAGTAGACATAGAGCGGAAAAGTCTCGTCAGGCCAGTCCGTCAAGATGGGCTCAAGCGTGCCCGCTCTCACGTGCGTGTCGACCCCGAGGTCGATCACCTGAGCGATCCCGTAGCCTGCGAGGCAGGCCCCAATCTTGGTTCCGGCGTCCGTGACCGTCAGGCTGCCGCTGACGGCCACCGTCACCTTCTCATCGCCACGCCAGAACGCCCACTCGAAAGGCCTGCCGGTGGCGGGATCGATGGCTTTGATGCATTCATGACCGTCATCCACCAGATCCCGCGGGGAGCTGGGCCTACCCCGTTGCGCCAGATAGGACGGCGCGGCGACGGTCAGAACGCGTGGACTGTAGAGACGGCGGCAGACCAAGGTCGAGACCGACGGAGGCCCAAACCGGACAGCAAGATCAAATCCGTCGCTCACCAGGTCGGAGAGTTCGTTCCGCGTCTCCAGCCTCAATTGGAGAGACGGGTGGGCCGCCAGGAATTTCGCCAGCTCCGGCGCCAACACGAGCCCGGCAAACCGCGCATCGCAGGCGACGCGCAGCGTGCCGCTGACGGCCGAGGCCTGGTCGGCGGCGCCGATCGTCGCATCCTCCAACCCCTGGAGAAKGGGCAGTACCTTCGAGAGCAATGCATGGCCGGCGTCCGTCACTTCAACGCGTCGGCTTGTGCGATGCACGAGCTTGGCGTGAAGGCGGTCCTCCAATCGCTGGATGGAGCGACTCACCGCAGGCTGTGTCTTGCCCAGACGGGAAGCGGCCCGACCAAAGCTTTTCGATTCGGCGACCGCATTCAGCGTCAGCAGGCCGATGACAAGCCCTCCATCCAGGTCATCCATGGTCTATGTGTTTGGGTAATGGCAGCGATAACCGCTTCGCTGTAGCCGAGTCCGGAAGGATTCCTCACTATACGGATCGTTCAACAAATGATGAAGGCCCGCGATGACCCAGACCCAAGCCGTAGCCGCTCTGATCGAGGACTATTTCGAGCTGGCCTATGAGCCGAAGAGCCGTGACTTCAACAAAGTCTTCCATCCGAGCTGCTTTGTGCAGTGGCTTGACGGCGGACGGCTGAACACCCTGTCCTCGCAGGACTATGCGTCGCTCATCCATGGGAGGCCGAGTCCCCGCTCGACTGACGCGCCGAGGGACGAAGCGATCCTCTCGGTTGAGCACGTTTCCGATTCCCTTTCAACGGCAAACGTGAGAGTGCGGATCGGCAAGAAGTTGTTCAACGATCACTTCGTCCTGCACAAGATTGAGGGGGAGTGGCTGATCACGGTCAAGGCGTCCTTCGTGGCAGGTACTTTCGACTGAAGGACTGACGGCCTGTGGACGCCAGTCGCGCCGCAAGGCGTGCTGCCCTTCTGACTCAGGCCTCTCTGGCTACCGGGGTGCAGACGCAAGATCAGAAGCAAACGTCTCGGCCTGCGAGCACAACCAACGACAGAAAGCGTGCGGCGCCGGCCGCGCATCGTTTTCGTGCATGAGGGCGAAATGCCAGTCGGGACCTTCCAGCACGAATTCGAATGGTGCGACGAGTTGCCCGCCTTCGATCAGCGGAGTGAAGAACTCCGGCGGCGCTAGTGCTACACCTTGACCAGCGCAAGCCGCTTCGGCGTTCAACTCATGACTCGGGTAGTCAACTTTGGCGAACATCAGTCGCTCCGGCACCGCCCCCAAAGTCTTCTCGAACCACCGTCGCCAATCCGGGTGCGGCAGCAGGACGAGGTGCGCCAAGTCCAGCGGCGTCGTGATCGTCAGTCCGCGCAGCAATGCCGGCGAGACGAGCGGGGTCAGCCTCACTGGGAACAACCGATGTGACTTCAGTCCAGGCCATGGCCCGCGACCAGTCCTGATGGCGAGGTCAAAGGCCGCTGGCTCGCGAAGCCCGGTGGAGACATCGAGCTCTACGGCGCCAACGGGTTGATTTGCCAGTCGAGGTGCGAGCCAGCGCGCGGCAAAGGACGGCGGCGCGGTCACACGCAGTACCAGCGCTTCGGCACGGAATGCCTCCAGTGCTGAAGCGATCTCAACCAGCGCGCGCCTGATGCCAGCAGCCAGTTTTTCCGCAGCCGGCGTCGGGATGACCCGCGGACCTTGCCGAACGAAAAGACGCTCGCCCAGTTCTTCCTCCAGCGCGCGAATGCGCAAGCTGATTGCTGCCGGAGTCAGATGCAGTCGATCCGCGGCCCGCGCGAAGCTCGCACAGGAAACGCAAATTTCCAGGATGCGGAGTGATTCCAGTGAAGGGCTCATGTTCAGCTCAGCTTGTGCTACCTCAGAGAAAAGCTCGTTTTGCGCATTCCCGCTGCCCCAGGAAGATCTTGCCCGGAAGGGGCGGATCTCGTCCCATGAATCGGAGCTTCGATATGTCCCTGCAGGTGCGCCCGCTGTTCAAACTGATCATTGAGGTCCATTCGCCGATCGATCTCGGACCGTGCCCCGCAGGAGGGCGCCAAATTTTTGCCGTATCCGGCGGAAGTTTTGCAGGCGAACGACTGCGGGGCGAAATCTCTCCCCTGATCGGATCCGACCTGTTGATTGCACGTCAGGACGGGACATTCCGGCAGGACGTCCGCATGCTGCTGCTGACGGACGATGGAGCCAAGATCCTCATGACCTATGGCGGCGTGCGCCGTGCAAGTGCCGATGTTGCGGTTCGCCTGGCGCGCGGTGAGCACGTTGATCCGTCTGAATACTACCTCCGCATCACCCCGGTTTTCGAGACCTCATCGCCGGCGCATGCCTGGCTGAATGGCGTCATCTCGGTCGGCGTTGGCGCTCGCGCCCCGGGCGCCGTCGAATACGAACTGTTTGAGATCCTCTGATGCCCAGGGCTGTGACCTTGAACCCCATCAGGATTCAGCGCGATCTTCTCGACGCTTGACACGCCACCAAACGGAGGAATATTCTCCGTTTATGGATCGGCGAACAGACTGGGCATGTGATGCGGGCTGACGCCCAAAAGAATCGACAACGGCTTGTTGAAGTCACGATCGAGCTGGTGTTGGAGGTGGGCGGCGAGCCGGTGCGAGACGCTGTCGCTGAACGCGCCGGGGTGGGCATCGCAACCCTGTACAGGCATTTCCCCGATCAGCAGTCCCTTCTCCATGCCGCCGTTCGTCACGTACTGGAAAAGACCATCGATGCTGGAGAAGCCCTCGTTGAATCGGTTCCCGACGGCGTCGAAACGCTGCGCCAGTACATGCACGTGGCGCTCGACAACGGGATCGGGGCGGTGAACATCATTCATCCACTGCTGGAAAAACGAGACTGGAACGATCTTCGCTCCCGCGCGGCGAAGCTCATGAAATCTCTCGTTGCGCGCGCCAGGCAGGGCGGTTCACTTCGCGCTGATCTCTCCGAGCGCGACATCGTGTTCGCGCTGACGCGCTTTGCACGGCCGCTGGCAATGGGATTGCCATCAAGCGAAGAGCGCTCGCTTGCTCACCGGCATCTCGATTTCTACATCGACGGACTGTGCGCTCCACAGCCGCGTGATGCCAACCCTCGACAGCAAGAGCGATGAAAGCACTCATCGATTTCGCAGCGGCGCTTTCCCTTCTTGCCGCTCTGCCCGCGTTCGCAACCGCAGGCGAGCAGCATCGGCTTGCGCATCAACCCAGTGCTGCGGTCCGAGACGCGGACCACCGCACCGATCTGCGCATCACGGTTTGGTACCCGGCCAAGGCCGACGCGCCAACGCACTCGATCGACGCCCCGCCTGACCAGCCCCTTTTCCAGGTCGGTGTGGTCGGGGTCGATCAGCCGACCGTTGCCGGATCCCTGCTGTGGTAGTCGGCAGCACCGGAGAGCGAAGGTGGAGTTGATGGTTTTTGGCGATTTCGCTGAGAGTACGTTCGAGACCAGCTCGACGCGTATTCACGCGCGTTGGGCAGGAGCGGGTCACCCCGTGCTGTTGCTTCACGGATTTCCACAATCACAGTTGATGTGGCGGACGCTTGCACCGATGCTGGCCCGCGACTACTTTGTGGTCTGCGCCGATCTGCGTGGCTACGGCTCGAGTGGCTGCCCGGCGTCGGACCCCAAGCATGAAGCCTATGCCAAGCGGGCGATGGCGCAGGACATGGTGGAGTTGATGGCCACTCTGGGTCACACGCGGTTCGCTGTGGCAGGGCATGACCGCGGTGGCCGTGTCGCGTATCGCCTGGCGCTCGACCACCCGCGGCAATGTGCGGCACTTGCGGTGCTGGACGTGGTGCCCACCGGCGAAGCGTGGGATCGCGCCGACGCTCTCCGGGATGCAGCGCGTGCACACGCCATCTGCGAGGAGTACCGCGCAGCTGCGTCGTTGGACAGGGAGCACGACGCAGCCGACAAAAAGGCGGGGCGTCAAATAGCTTGCCCCCTTCAAGTGTTGTGGAGCGGCCGCGGCGCGCTGGCCGAGTGGTATGTCGACGCGGGAGGACCGCTGGCCCTATGGCGCCGGCGGGCGACAGAGGTCAGCGGCCGCAGTATCGATGCAGGGCACTTCTTTCCCGAAGAGCGCCCGCAGGAAACGGCACGCGAGCTTCGCTTCATGCTGTCGTCAGCGCACTGGTGAACAAATCTCATTGACTCCGTACCGGTTGGTATGTATGGCCCATACCAACCGGTACGGACACGAACACGACACGCCATGGCAACCTCCTCGACACCCGCAGCGCCCTCAACCCCGACGTCCCGGGAGCGCCTGCTCGATGCCGCGATCCTGCTCATCCGCACCAAGGGCTACACGGCCTTGCGGGTGGAGGACGTTTGCGCCGAGACGGGGCTCACCAAGGGCAGTTTCTTCCACCACTTCGCCAGCAAGGAAGACCTGGCCATGGCCGCGGCGGAGCGTTTTGCGTCCCGGGCGGACTCGATGTTTTCGCGAGCCGCATACAGGTCGCATGCCGACCCGCTGGAGCGGCTGCTGGGCTACATCGACTTCCGGCAAGGCGCGATGCAGGGCGACCTGGCGGCCTTCACCTGCCTGTTCGGCATGCTGGCGCAGGAGACCTACAGCACGCATCCGCAGTTGAGCGAAAGCGCAGGCCGGCACATCGAACAGCACGCCGCGACGCTGGAAGGCGATATCGAGGCCGCACGTGCCGCGCACATCCCGGACGCCGACTGGAGCGCGCACAGCCTGGCCATGTTCACCCAGGCGGTGATCCAGGGCGCTTTCGTGCTGGCCAAGTCGCAGCACGACCCGGCCGTGGCTGCCGACTGCCTGGACCACTTGCGCCGCTACTTGCAGATGACGTTCGCTCAGCCGCCGCCAGGCCGGGCGAAGCGCTAGCCGCGCAAAACGGCCCAGGCGCCTTTCCCTCCCCCGACCTGCCTTCGTGGTGACTCGCAAGAGCCGCCAGGGAGGGTTGCACCCCATCAACCCGGAGACCCGCATGCACCGACGTCAGATGTTCTCGCTGCTCACCCTTCCTGCGCTGACCGCGCTCCCCTTCACGGCCAAGGCGGCCACTACTGCTTCCACTTCCCCCACCCCCACAGGAGTTTCCATGACCGACGCCAACCGTTCCGCCCACGCTCCCGTCAACGGCGTGAACCTGTACTACGAGATCCACGGCAGCGGCCGCCCGCTGGTGCTGCTGCACGGCGGCGTGTCGGCCAGCGAGGCGTTCGGGCCCAACCTGGCGGCGCTGGCCGCGCAGCGCCAGGTCATCGCTGTGCACCTGCAAGGCCACGGCCACACGCCGGACGTGGAGCGTCCGCTTCGCTTCGAGGACATGGCCGACGACGTGGCCGCGCTGGCCCGTCACCTCGGCCTGAAGAAGATCGACGTGATGGGCTATTCGCTGGGCGGCGGCGTGGCGCAGCAGGTGGCGGTCCGCCACCCCGGGCTGGTGGACCGGCTCGTGGTGGTGTCGCAAGTATTCAAGCGTGCCGGCTGGTACCCCGAGGTGATCGCCGCGTTCGACGCGATGGCGGCGCATGCGCCGATGATTGCGCAGAACATCGCCCAGTCACCCATGGCCAAGCTCTACCCGAACGTGAAGTGGGAGGCGTTGCTGCGCAAGATCGGCGAGCTTGAAAGCCACGATTACGACTGGACGGCCCAACTCGCCGCCGTGAAGGCGCGCACGCTGCTCGTGTTCGCCGACGCCGACGCGATGCGGCCCGAGCACATGGTGGAGTTCTACAAGCTGCTCGGCGGCGGGCGGCAGGACGCAGGCATGGACGGCTCGCAGCGGCCGGCGGGCCAGTGGGCCGTCATCCCCGACACGACGCACTACAACCTGCTGGCGACTGAGGCCGTGGCCAAGGCCGCGGTTGCCTTTCTGGATGGAAAGTGATGGCCAACCGGCCCCTCAACGGCAGATGAGAGCACAAGTCATGGCATCGACCGCAGCACCTACGGGCCCCTATGTATTGCGATTCGCGGACACCGATCGATCGCAGCTCAAGGCCGTCGGCGGCAAGGGGGCCAATCTTGGAGAACTGGCGCGAATCGAGGGCATTCACGTTCCGGACGGGTTCTGCGTCACGACCCAGGCCTTTCAGCGCATCCTTTCCGGAGTGCCGACTTGGCACGACCTGCTGGATCGCCTGTCAGGCCTGAAGGCTGATGATCGTGAAGAGATCAGGTCCGCCAGCGCCGACATCCGCCATGCCGTCGAGGTCGCCGCGATTCCCGGCGACCTCGTCGACGCGATCACCGCCGGGCTCCGGGTCCTTGGCGAGGACGCTGCGTATGCGGTCCGCTCCAGCGCGACGGCGGAGGACTTGCCGACCGCATCGTCTGCCGGTCAGCAGGACAGCTATCTGAATGTCGTCGGGCGTGCAAGCATCCTGCGGCACATCAGCCGATGCTGGGCATCGCTGTTCACCGAGCGTGCCGTCGCCTACCGGCTGCGCAATGGCCTCGACCATCGCCAGGTGCTGATGGCCGTGGTGGTCCAGCGGATGGTCGTCCCGCGCGTGGCGGGCGTCCTGTTCACCGCCGATCCGGTCACATCCAACCGCAAGGTGGCTGCCATCGACGCCAGCTTTGGGCTGGGTGAGGCGCTGGTGGGTGGACTGGTGATTCCGGACCACTACAAGGTGAGGGACGGGCAGATCGCCACGAGGACGACAGGCGACAAGAAGCTGGCCGTCCTGGCCTTGCCGGAGGGCGGCACGCGCCAGCACGCGGTCGCCGCCGCATTGCAGAGTCAACCGGCCCTCACCGACGCGCAGGCGCTGGAACTCGTGCAGCTCGGCCGTCGCATCGAAGCGCACTTCGGCTGGCCCCAGGACATCGAATGGTGTCTCCAGGACAACGGTTTCCATTTCGTTCAAAGCCGTTCCATCACGACGCTGTTTCCCGTCCCTGCCGCGACCGACCGCGAGAACCACGTCTACGTGTCGGTGGGCCATCAACAGATGATGACCGACCCGCTGCGGCCTCTTGGCATTTCGCTGTGGCAGCTGATGAATCCCCGCATGCAGGATGCGGGCGGGCGATTGTTCGTGGACATCAGCCAGGCGCTGGCATCGCCGAGCCAGCGGGCGAGCCAGCTGGCCATGCTCGAACGAGGCGACCCTCTCGTGCGCGATGCCATCGAGACCCTGCTTCAGCGCGGCGACTTCATCCCGAGGGTACGCGACCGGACCCCTCAACCCGCGCGACCGACAAGCAACGCGTCGGAAGAGGAAGTCGATGTGTCATGGGCCGCAGACATGATCGAGGCGTACCGCGTCTCCATCGCGGCGGCCGAGCGTGACATCCGCACGAAGGCCGGCAACGCGCTGCTGGACTTCATCTCGAGCGACATCCAGGAGCTCAGGAAATCGCAGTCGGCGCCGCAGAGCATCAAGCTCATCTTCGCGGGGGTCGAGGCGCAGTGGTGGCTCAACGACCAATTGAAGGCGTGGCTGGGGGAGMAGAACGCAGCCGACACGCTGACCTTGTCTGTACCCGGCAACGTGACGACCGAGATGGGGCTCGCGCTGATGGACGTCGCCGATGAGATTCGCCCGCATCGGCATCTCGTCGCCTTTCTGGAGCAGGCCGGCGACGACCGCTTCCTGGACGGATTGGACAAGTTGCCGGGTGGTCCTGAAGCAGGCCGGGCCATCCGGCGGTGGTTCGAGCTGTACGGCATGCGCTGCATCGGCGAGATCGATGTGGCCCGGCCGCGCTGGCGCGAGAGGCCGTCGCTGATGCTGCCGATGCTGCTGGTCAACATCAGGAACTTCGAGCCTGGCGCCGGGCGGCGCCGATTCGAAGAAGGCCTGCAGCGCGCGCGGCAAAAGGAGCTTGAGGTGCTCGACCGCCTGCGCGCGCTGCCCGATGGCGAGCACAAGGCCATGCAAGTCAAGAAGATGATCGACCGGGCTCGCGCGCTGGCCGGCTATCGCGAATACCCGAAGTACGCCTGGATGTGCCGCTGGTTCGTCTACAGGCAGGCGCTGCTCGAGGAGGCGCGGCGCCTTGTCGAGGCCGGCGTGATCGACGGTGTGGACGACATCTTCAGCCTGAGGTTCGAGGAACTCCAGGACACCGTCCGCATGCAGAAGGCCGATCGCGAGCTCATACGCGAGCGCAAGCAAGCCTTCGAATGGCATTCGGCACTGACCCCACCCCGTGTATTGACCTCGGAAGGCGAGGCGGTCGCCGGGGTTCACCGCCGTGACGACTTGCCCGCCGGTGCGCTGGTCGGCATGGGGGTGTCCGCGGGCAGCGTGGAAGGCCGGGCCCGGGTGGTCCTTGATGCGGCGCGGGCCGATTTGCAACCCGGTGACATCCTGGTCACGCCCTTCACGGACCCGAGCTGGACACCCTTGTTCGTCGCCATCGCCGGGTTGGTCACAGAAGTCGGCGGGCCGACGACGCATGGTGCGGTCATCGCGCGCGAGTACGGCTTGCCCGCCGTCGTCGGCGTGCAGGGCGCCACCCGGTTGATCCGCGACGGCCAATTGATTCGGGTCCATGGTGGCGACGGCTTCGTTGAGATCCTGCCGGAGCCCGCTCCAATGGCAACCGCCCCCTAGACCCGCATAGAGCAGTCGTCCGCTCTGCAAAGCCGGCGTCGSAAGCCTTGTGCGGACGGCGGCTCCAGGCTGTTCAGAGTCATTCGAAGCCGGTAGCCTGGGTGACCGCTCTGCACATCACATGACATTCGACGCGCAGCGGCGCGTACAGCTGCTGCAGCGTTGCGGCCTGACTTCCGACCGTCACGCGATGAGCGCCACTACACGGCCAAAAAATTGCCCAGCGCCGGACTTTCCAGGTCAGCGTCATCGCCAGTCTGGTTCAACTCTGCCGACTGAGCCTGTACAGCGCGACGTCCACTTTCTCGGCATCGAACCCCGCCTCGCAATAGCAGAGGTAGTAGGTCCAGAGTCGCTTGAACGCCTCGTCGAAACCCAGCGGCTCGATGGCCGACCAGCGGGCCAGGAAGCGCCGCCGCCACTCGGCCAGGGTTCGCGCATAGCCGGTGCCGAAAGTCTGCACCTCCTCCACGACGAAGCCGGCGCGCTCGGCCTGCTCGCGCAGCACGCGCGGGCAGGGCAGCATGCCGCCAGGGAAGATGCAGTGCTGGATGAAGTCCGCCCCTTGGCGGTAGGACTCGAAGTGCGCATCGGCCATGGTGATGGCCTGCAGCACGGCCACGCCACCGGGCTTGAGCCGCTCTCGCAAGATGTCGAAGTAGGTGGGCCAGTAGGCCTCCCCCACGGCCTCGATCATCTCGATGGAGACGATGCGATCGAAGCGGCCCGTCACGTCGCGGTAGTCCTGCAGGCGCAGCTCCACGCGCTCGGCCACGCCCCAGGCGGCGGCGCGTTCGCGGGCGAAAGCCAGCTGTTCGGTGGACAGCGTCACGCCGGTCACACGGGCGCCGCTGTCGCGTGCCAGCGTGGCTGCCAGCGTGCCCCAGCCGCAGCCGATCTCCAGCACCTCGGCCTGGGCCGGCACGTCGAGCATCTGCACGATGCGCTGCAGTCGCCGCGCCTGCGCGGCCTCCAGCGTGTCGGCCGGCGCTGCATCGTCGTAGAGCGCGCTCGAATACAGCATGCTCTCATCCAGCCACTGGCCATAGAAGGCATTGCCCAGGTCGTAGTGGCAGGCGATGTTGTGGCGGCTGCCGCGGCGTGTGTTGGCGCGCGCCAGATGGGCCAGGCGCGCCAGCCAGCGGCCGGGGCCGCGGCCTTGCAGCACAGAGCCCCATGCGGCCTCGTTGGCCACGCCGAAGGCCATCAGCGCGAGCAGGTCGGGGCTGTCCCAGTCGCCGTCGCGGTAGGCAAGCGCCAAGCCCAGGTCGCCCTGCAGTGCCAGGCGCCACAGCGGCCGCCAGCGCTGCAGCTGCAGGCTGGCCTGCGGGCCGGGTTCGGTGCCGTGCGCCTCCAGGCGCCGTCCGTTGGGCAGGGTCAGGGTCAGATGGCCGAAGCGCGTGCGGCGCAGCAGGCGGTCCAGCAGCGGCAGTGGTGAACCCGCCGACGCCGGGGCTGCGGCAGTCCGCGCTGCGGATGGGGTGGGCGTCATAGTGTGCGTTCGTCTGTTGAAACGATGGTGAGCTCGCATGCCGGTGCTTCGGGTCGCGGCTGCAACGGGACGCGCTTGAGCCAGAGCCGCAGCGCCTCCCAGTGGATGGCAGCCACGACCTTGAGCGTCAGCAGCGGATGGGTGAGGAAGACGCGCAGCAGTGCCGCGTCGCCGAGCTCGCGCCGCGTGCCGTCGAGGCGCGCGTTGAGCACGGCGCCGTCTTCGTCGTCGTGCACACTCACGCCGACCGACACGGCCTCGCCCGGCGGCGCCACGCGGAAGCGGTAGCGCAGCGCCATGGCGTTGAAGGGCGAGACGTAGAGCTGCTTGCCGCAGCCCTGGTCGATCACGGCAGCGCCGGCTTGTGCGGCGCTCACCGGGATCAGATAACTGTGGCGCTGGCCGAAGGTGTTGTTGACCTCGTAGATCAGCGCCATCAGCGCGCCATCGGCCGGCGCATGGCAGAACCACACGCTCAGCGGGTTGAACCCGTGGCCCAGCAGGCGCGGCAGCGTCAGCAGCCGGATGGCGCCGCCCGTCGGCAGACCGGCCGCACGCAGCTGTGCCTCGATCTGCGTGCGCAGGTCGGTGTCGGACCCGTCGCCGTAGTCGCGGCGGTGCAGGCTGAAGAGGTTGAAGCGGTCGACCGAGAAGCAGCGCAGGCGCTGGTCCAGCACGGGCAGTTCGTCGAGGTCCAGGAGCAGGTTGTAGATCCGGTAGGCCAGGCGATGGCGGCGCGGGCGCAGCCGCTGGTGCATCACGCCGCCGACGTAGAGCGCCGAGGCGGTCATGCTCATGCCGGCACCGCCGCCGGCAGATGAATGCGGCCGGACTCCCGGGGCACGCGCCAGGGCCGGCGCACGCCGCCCAGGGCCTCGGCCACGGCCAAGCCGGCCTGCAGCCCGTCTTCGTGGAAGCCCGCGCCAAAGTAGGCGCCGCAGAACCAGCTGTGCTGGACGCCCTGCAGGCTCCAGAGCTCGCGCTGCGCGACCATGGCCTGGGCATCGAAGAGCGGATGCTCGTAGATTTCGGAGCGGATCAGCAGCTCGGGCCGCGGCGGCAGAGGCGGATTCAACGTCATGAACAGCGCACTGTCCGCGTCCTGCGGTAAGTGCGGCTGCAGGCGGTTCATCCAGTAGCTGACGGTCGGCGGCTTGCCGCTGCCGCGCTGGGCTAGGTAGTTCCAGCTGGACCACACGGCCCGCCGCCGCGGCATCAGCGCCGGGTCGCGGTGCAGCACGGCCAGGTTGCGGGTGTAGGCAAAGCTGCCGAGCAGGCGCTGCTCGTCGGACGACGGGTTCTCGAGCAGGGCCAGCGAGATGTCGGCATGCGTGGCCAGCACGACTTGGTCGAAGCGCTCGGGCCACCAGCCGTGGCGGGTGCGCAGCCGCACGCCTTCTGCATCGCGGCGCACTTCCAGCACCGGATGGTCCAGCAGCATGCGCCGCTCGAAGCGGTGGCACAGGCGATTCACGTACTCGCGGCTGCCGCCGGTCACGGTGCGCCAGGCCGGCCGGTCGCTGACCTGCAGCAGGCCGTGGTTCTCGCAGAAGCGCACGAATGCCGCCACGGGATAGCGGCCGACCTGAGCGGCCGGTGCGGACCAGATCGCCGCGGCCATGGGGTAGAGGTGGTCCTCGCGGAAGGCGCGGCCGTAGCCGTGGGCGTCGAGGTACTCGTCCAGCGCCTGGTCGC
>NZ_JBFUFP010000016.1:0-26526 GCF_056403375.1 Rhizobacter sp. P2_H2 | reverse complement strand
AGCCAGAACAGCGAGGCCGACACATGCGTCGCAAGCACGAAATCGCGGCCCAGCACCTGCAGGCGCTGGTGGGCCTCGCCGCTGAACGCGCCGAGCGGGTCGCCGATCAGCTGCGGCGCGCCGATCACGAACGGCAGCGCGAGCCAGGCCGCGGCAGCGGCCCAGCGCCAGGGCTTGCGGCCGAACGCGACCAGCGCGCAGGCCGACAGCGCGCTGCCGGCGGCCAGCAGCCACCACAGCTGCCGCAGGCGCAGGTCGGCAGCCTCCATGCCCGGCACCTCGGCCGGCAGGCCGAGCGAGGGCCACAGGTGCAGGCTCAGCCAGCCGGTCGCGGCCACGGCCGCGGCGAGTCGCCAGGCCCCAGCCGACAGCCCGCGCTTCCAGGCCCACGCCCCCATCGCCGCGAACACCAGCAGCGCGAGCGCGAACGCATTCAGCAGGTTGGCGACCCAGGTCCAGAAGCTGCGCTCGAGGCCGTCGGCGGGTGTCCAGTCCACGTCATGGTGGTGCGCGTGGGCGGCCTCTTCTGCCGTGTGCTCGTGGGCAGCCGGCGCGGCAGACTTCTGCACCTCGAACTCCTCGGCCGCGAGGATGATCGGCACCGCCTGCCAGCGTTGCACGACCCACTGCAGGCTGCCCACCGCCAAGGCGACCAGCAGTGCACACCACACCAGGCGTCGGAACAGCATCATCGGCTCCCGCTCAGTGGCACGGACGGCCGGTGGCATGGCGCACGTCGTGTGCCGCGTTGTGCGCGAGCGGGCTCTCGGCGAACGCGACGCCGTACAGCATCACGACGCCGAGCAGCGCGCCGGCGGCGAGCTGGCGCAGCAGGCCGCGCGAGGCGGTGGCGGGGAAGGAGACGGTGGGTTGAAGGGCTTGTTGCGGGTTCATGTCGTTCCTTTCAAAGGGGATGGAGAGTTATCTGCAGCGCGCGACGGAGACGGTCGCGTGGCGGCCGTCGTCGCCACGCAGGATGTGTTTCTCGACCAGCAACGAGCTGGCCGGCGCGGCGCCCGCCGCGAGCAACGCGGCCGCCTCGCTGACGGATGGCGTGCCGGTGTAGCGCCGCACCGTCTCCGACGGGTTGGGCACCTTCACCTCGGCCAGTTCGGCGGCGTCGTAGAAGTGCAGCGACCAGCCGCGCTGCGCGGCCAGGTCGAGCAGGCCGAGCTCGTTCGACTTCAGCGTGATGCTCGCCACCGCGGCCACGTCGCTGAGCGCGACGCCGGCCAGGTCCAGCGCCTCGCCGACCGCGCGCGACAGCGTCTCGACCGGCGTGCCGCGGTCGCAGCCGAGCCCGAGCGCGACCCTCATGCGGCAGCCTCTGCGGCCGGCGGGCGGTAGACGACCAGCCGTTCGTTCAACTGCTGCCACAACGCAGCGTCGATCGCGCGGTGCGTGACCCATAGCACCGCCTTGAAGCGCGCCAGGTCGACGTCCTCGAAGCGTTCGAAGCGGTGGATGCTGGCCGGCAGCGGTGTCGGCCGCGTCCACCAGTTGGGGCTGCCGGCTTCCTGCACGAAGGCGATCGGCTCGCCGTTGACGACGTGGGCCGAGACGCGGGTGATGTTCAGCTTCGGCGCCTCGACCGACCAGCCGAGCTCGCGGCCGAGGATGTCGACCGGGATGGTCTTGCCGACGTCGGAGGCGGTCGTCAGCACCGGGGTCGCGCCGAGCAGCGCTGCCACCTGTTCGGCGCAGGCGTTGGCGCCACCGACGTGGCCCGACAGCACCGGGATCACGAACTGGCCGGCATCGTCGACGACGGTGATGCCGGGGTCCTCGTCCTTCGACTTCAGGTGCGGCGCGATCAGCCGCACGACGGCACCGAGCGAGACGAAGAAGATCAGCTGGTCGTAGGCGGCGAACAGCGGGCCGATCTCGTCGCGCAGCGCGGCGGTGTAGGCGCGCAGCGGGTTCGCGAGGCCGTCGAAGGCCGTGCGGAACTTGTCGGCGCAGACGATGTGGGCCCGCGGCTGCTGCGCGGCCAGTTGCGCAGCCTGTGCGGCGCCGTGCTTGGTGATCGCGACGATCGCGATGCGGGGGTCAGTCATCGAGGGTCTCCGGGCTGGATTTCTTGAGGCATCCGCGGATGCGTTCACCGCGCACGCGCAGGTGGTTGTGCACCAGCATCAGCGACAGGTAGCTGACCTTCTGGCCGCGCAGCGACAGCATCCCGGCGCCGCGCAGCACGCGTTCGTCGGGTGCGCCGCAGCGTTCGATGAAGGCCGCGTCGGCCAGCAACTCGCGCTGCTGCAGCCAGTCGAGCAGGTCCTCGATCAGCGGCTTCACCTTCATCAGCACCAGCGTGTCGAAATCGCCGAGCAGGCGGTCGAGCGCGCTGACGCCGTAGGCCGCAGGCACGACGGCGATGGTGTCGTCCTGCTCGCCGAGCGGGCGGCCCAGCGTGGCCGCGGCCGCATTGAATGCATTGACGCCGGCGATGGTGTCGACCGCGATGCGCTCGTCCCTCGACCGCACGGTGCGCGCCAGGTGCCCGAAGGTCGCGTAGGTGCTGGCATCGCCCTCGACGAGGAACAGCACGTCGCGCCCGGCCCGCAGYAGCGGCAGCACGGTGTCGGCGGCGCGGTGCCAGCTGCGCAGCAGCTTCTCCTCGTCGTGCGTCATCGGGAACAGCAGCGGCAGGTGCTCGGCCGGCGGCGGCAGCTCGGCGCGCGTGACGATGTCGAACGCATAGCTCGGCGTCTTGGTGCTGCGCGTCGGGTAGGTCCACACGGTGTCGCGGCGCGCCAGCTGCGCCCACGCGGCGCGCGTGATCAGGCCCGGATCGCCCGGGCCGAGGCTCACGCCGATCAATCGACCCAGCGTCATGTGGAAGCCTTTCGTGCGCACACCACCCACACCGGGTTCTCCGCCGCGAGCCGGTGCATGTGCAGGATCGGCTTGCTGCGCGACGCCTGCAGCATCACGACATCCCAGTCGGCGCCGAGCTCGGCCAGCGTCGCGGTGGCCGTGCCCAGGTTCTCGATCGTCACGAAGTTCATCACCAGCTGCCCGCCCGCGCGCAGCCGCCGCAGGCACAACGCGATCAGCTCGGCCAGTTCGCCGCCCGAGCCGCCGATGAACACCGCGTCCGGGTCGGCCCAGCCGTCCATCGCCTGCGGCGCCTTGGCGTGCACCAGCGTGTGGTTGCCGACGCCCATCGCGGCGCGGTTGCGGCCGGCGATCGCCACGTCGTCCTCGTTCTTCTCGATCGCGTAGACGTGGCCCGCCGGGCACAGCCGCGCCGCCTCCAGGCCGACCGCGCCCGAGCCGGCGCCGATGTCCCAGACGATGCTGTCCTCGCGCAGCTGCAGGCGCGCGAGCGAGACCGCGCGCACCTCCAGCTTCGTGATCAGGCCCTTGTCCGGATGGCGCTGCTCGTAGCTCGCGTCGGGCAGCCCGAAGCGCACCGGCGTGGCCCGCGCCGACTGGCGCCACAGCAGCACGACGTTCGGATCCGCAAAGCGCGCCTGCGCCGCTTCGGCGATCGACAGGCCGGTGACGATGCGCTCGCCGGCCTGCAGCAGCCGCTCGGCAACCGCGATCTGGAAATCGTCCGTCAGGCCTTCGGCCTGCATCATCCGCGCGATGCGGTCGGGCGTGTTGTCGGGGCTGGTCAGCACCGCCAGCCGCGCATGGCGGCGCAGCGATTGCGCGAGCGCGTACAAGCCGTGCGATGGCTCGGCGCCCGGGCCGGGCCATTCGCCGGCGTCCTTCGCATGGACGCTCTCGATCTTCAGGTCCTGCCACACCAGCCCGACGCGGGCGCAGGCGAGCTGGATGGTCGACAGGTTGGGCAGCACCTCGATCGCGTCCAGGCACAGCTGCATGCCGAGGTAGCCGGCGATGCCGTGGCACAGCGGATCGCCGGTGGCCAGCACCACGCAGCGCTTGCCGGCGGCCTGGGCCTGGCGGATGTCCTCGGCCACGGCCGCCAGGCCGCCGATCGCGCGGCGCTCGGCCTCGGGCTGGATGCGCGATTCCAGCAGCGCCAGCGTGCGCTTCGCGCCGATCACCAGGTCGGCATCGGCCAGTGCCTGCAGGGCCGGAGCGCCCAGGCTCGCGGCGCCGTCGTCGAGCACGCCGACGATGCGGCAGCGCGGCGGGCGCAAGTGGGAGGCGTGTGTCGAATCATTCATGGGAAGTCGCCTCAGCGAGTTTCTTGCCGTCGAAATCGCAGACCAGCACGTCGAGCCGGAAGCGGTTCGGGTAGCGCCCCATCACCGTGCTGACGACCTTGCGCGCCAGTGCGGTGTGGAAGGCATCGATCAGGCCCAGCGCCGCCATGCGCTCGGCGGCGAAGCGCGCGGTCTCGGCCGCGGCGATCGCGGCGCATTCGTCGGGCGGTGCGCCGATGCTGGCGGCGATCGCGGCCAGCAGGTCGGTGTCGACCTCGGCGCGGTTCGCGTGCGTGATGGTCTCGCCCTGCGCGATCTTCGTCAGCTTGCCGACCATGCCGCCGATCACGACGCGGCGCAGCTTCGCCTTCATCGCGGCGTCGAGCGCATAGCGCAGGAAGTCGCCCATCTGCACGAAGCAGGCCTCCGGCAGGCCGGGCAGTTCGGCGATCGCGAATTTCTCGGTGCGCCCGCCGGTGGTCAGCACGACGGTGTCCGACCCCGTGGTGGCCGCGACCTCGACGCCCTGCACCACGCTCGCGCGATAGGCGGCCGTGCTGTAGGGCTTGACGATGCCGGTGGTGCCGAGGATCGAGATGCCGCCGAGGATGCCGAGCCGCGCGTTCAGCGTCTTCTTCGCCATCTCCAGGCCCTGCGGCACCGAGATCGTGACCTGCAGGCCGTCGCTCGCGAGCAGCGCGCTGCCGGCCTCGCGCACGTTCTCCTCGATGTTGCGGCGCGGCACCGGGTTGATCGCCGGCCCGCCGACCGCGAGGCCGAGGCCGGCCATCGTCACGGTGCCGACACCGAAGCCGCCGAGCAGCACCACCTCGCCGGCCGCGCCGGGCAGGCGCAGCACGTCGGCGGTCAGGTGGGCCTTGTCGGTGCAGTCGGGGTCGTCGCCGGCGTCCTTGATCACCATCGCATGCGCGGCGCTGCCGTCGCACTGGCCGTCGTTCACGTCGAAGCGCACGCGCTGGCCGTTCGGCAGCAGCGCCTCGACCGACGGCGGCACCGCGCCGTCGACCAGGCCGAGGACCGCCGCGCGCGCGGCCGCAGCCGAGCACGCACCGGTCGTGAAACCGGTGCGGGTGCCGCGCTTGACGGTCTTCTCCATCATGTCTGTGCGGCCTCCGCCAGGCTCAGCAGCGCGTGGATCGCGGCCACCACCAGCGTCGAGCCGCCCTTGCGGCCGCGGATCACGATCCACGGCACCTCGTCGACCTGCGACATCAGCTCCTTCGACTCGGCCGCCGACACGAAGCCGACCGGCATGCCGACGACCAGTGCCGGCTTCGCGCCTTCGTCGCGGATCAGCCGCACCAGCTCGATCAGCGCGGTCGGCGCATTGCCGATGCCGACGACCGCGTCATCGAGCAGCCCGAGCCGGTGCGCCTTGCGCATCGCCTGCACCGCGCGCGTCGTGTCGTCGGCCCTGGCCTGCGCGATCACGTCGGCATCGGCGATGAACTGGTGCGTGCGCATGCCGAAGTGCGCGAGCCGCGGCGCCGACAGGCCGACGCAGATCATCTCGACGTCGGCCACCACGCGCGAGCGGCCGGACAGGATCGCGTGAAGGCCGGCCGTCACCGCGCGCGGGTGGAAGGCGGTGAGGCCGTTGAAGTCGAAATCGGCGTTCGCATGGATCATGCGGCGCACGATCGGCCACTGGTGCGGCGCGTAGTCGTGCGGGCCGACCTCGCGGTCGATCACCGCGAAGCTGTCGTGCTCGATCGCCTGGCCGGCGCGCGTGAGCTGCTCAGTGACCGTGTTGGGCGTGGTCATGCTCATGCGCGTGGTCGTGATCGTGGGGATGGTGATGGTCGTGGGCATGCTCGTGCCCATGCGGCTCGTGGTCGTGCTGGTGCGCCTCCCACAGCGCCGCCTCCGCGCTGACCGGCACCGCATGCAGCGTGCCCTGCAGCAGTGCCTCGACGCGCTGCGCCAGCAGCCCGGCGATCTCCGGCTCGAAGCCGAAGTGGGTGCCGAGCGCGAAGCGCACCTGCGGGTACTGCATGCGCAGGTGCTCCACCTGCCGCCCGATGCGCTGGATCAGCGTGCCGGTGAACAGGTAGTACGGCAGCACGATGACCTGGCGCATGCCGAGCTGCACCTGGCGCTGCACGACGCGCTCCAGCCGCGGCCAGGCGATGCCGGTGAAGGCCAGGTCGACCAGCTCGTGGTCGCCTTCCTCGAACAGCCAGCGCGTCATGCGCGCCATCTCGCCGTTCGCCTCCTTGTTCGACGCGCCGCGGCCCAGCAGCACGACGCCGGTGCCGGTCGGGTCGGGCACGTCCAGCTGCTGCATGCACTGCTTCAGCTGGCGGCGCAGGATCGCGAGCACCGGCTCGCTGACACCCAGGTGCGGCGCGTAGTCGAAGCGCACGCCGGGGTGGCGCAGCCGGGCGCGCGCGATGTGCGACGGGATCTCGACGTTGACGTGGCCGGCCGCGTTCAGGATCAGCGGCACGACGATCACGCGCTCCGAGCCGGCCGCCGCGAGGTCCAGCCCGTCCTCGACCTCGACCTCGGCGAACTCGATGAAGCACAGCTCGGTGCGCCAGTGCGGGTGGCGCGCGCGCCAGAGCGCGGCGAACTGCTCGATCTCGTCGTTGCCGCTCTTCTCGCGCGAGCCGTGGCCGACCAGCAGGATGGTGTCTTTCATGGGGCGGTCGCTTTCCGGAAGCGGTGGGTGAATGCGGCGTCGTACAGCTTCGACTTGGTGAGCTCGGCCCAGCCGCGCGCGCCGAGCGCGGGGCTCGCGATGACCATCGCCTGGCTGACGATGCCGGCCTCGCGGCACTGCTGCTTGATGGTGGCCAGCGTGCCGCGCACGATGCGTTCCTCGCCGGGCCAGCTCGCCTTGTGCACGACCAGCATCGGCGCGTCTTCGGCCCAGCCGGCCTCGCGCAGGCCGGCTTCGATGCGGTGCAGCAGCGTGATCGACAGGAAGATGCACAGCGTGCAGCGGTGCGCCGCCAGCTCGGCCAGCGATTCGCCCGGCGGCATCGGCGTGCGGCCTTCGACGCGCGTGAAGATCACCGTCTGCGTGACCTCGGGCAGCGTGAAGCTCTCGACCGCTGCGGCCGCCGAGGCCATCGCCGACGACACGCCCGGCACCACCGCGATCGGGATGCCGGCCGCGTCGAGCGGCTGCACCAGCTCGATCAGCGTGCCGTACAGCGCCGGGTCGCCGGTCTGCAGCCGCACGACGGTGTCGCAGCGCGCGGCCTGCCCGGTCAGCCACGCGACCATCTGCCCGAGCGTCATGTCCTTGCTGTCGGCGATCGCGCAGCCGGGCGGCGCCCAGCGCGTGGCGGCCTCGTTGACCAGCGAGCCGGCGAACAGGATCGCGCCGGCACGCTCGATCAACGCGCGGCCCTTGACGGTGATCAGCTCGGGGTCGCCGGGGCCGGCGCCGACGAACCAGACGCGGCCTGGGGGCGTGCTCATCGCGTGAACAGGCGTGCGACGGCCTGCGGGTTGGACGGGAAGTAGGCGTGGAAGTACGAGGCCGTCAGCCGGCCGCTGCGGTACACCGCTTCGCCGCGCCGGCCGGCGCGCATCGGCTGCGTGGTGCACAGCGGGGCCATCGGCGATTCCAGTCGCGAGTAGTGGAAGCTGTGGCCGCGCAACGTGCCCTCGGGCAGCCCGGCCTCGTGCAGCCCGATGCTGGCCAGGCGCGTCTGCATCGCGGCGTGGCCCGGCAGCAGCCCGGCCATCGCGGCGCGGCGGCCCTGCAAGTCGGTCAGCGCCTGCAGCAGCAGCAACAGCCCGCCGCACTCGGCCAGCATCGGGGTGCCGGCGGCGTGCAGCTCGCGCAGCGCCTCGTGCATGAAGCGGTTGGCGGCCAGCGCATCGAGGTGCAGCTCCGGGTAGCCGCCCGGCAGCCAGACCGCATCGCAGGGCGGCGGCGCGGTGTCGTGCAGCGGCGAGAAGAACGCGAGGCTCGCGCCCATCGCCTGCAGCAGCGCGAGGTTGGCGGTGTAGAGGAACGAGAACGCGGTGTCGCGCGCCACCGCGATGCGCACGCCGCGCAGCAGCGGCTCGGCAGGCACTGCGCTGCCGGGCTCGAAGCTGACCGCGGGCGGCAGCTCGCCGGCCTCGGGGCCGAGCGCGTCGGCGGCGCGGTCGAGGCGGGCGTCGAGGTCATCGAGCTCGGCCGCCTGCACCAGGCCGAGGTGGCGTTCGGGCAGCGCGATCTGCTCGTCGCGCGGCAACGCGCCCCACCAGCGCATCGAGGCGGGCAGGCTCTCGCGCAGCAGCGCGGCGTGGCTGTCGCCGGCGACGCGGTTGGCGAGCACGCCGGCCAGCGTCAGGCCGTCGCGGTAGCTCGCGAGGCCGTGCGCGATGGCGCCGAAGGTCTGCGCCATCGCGCTGCCGTCGATCACCGTCAGCACCGGCAGCCCGAAGCGCAGCGCAAGGTCGGCGCTGGACGGCGTGCCGTCGTGCAGCCCCATCACGCCCTCGACGAGGATCAGGTCGGCATGTTGCGCGGCGTCATGCAGCAGCGCGCGGCAGTGCGCCTCGCCGCCCATCCACAGGTCGAGCTGGTGGACGGGCGCGCCGCTGGCGCGGGCGAGGATCATCGGGTCGAGGAAGTCGGGCCCGGCCTTGAAGACCCGCACGCGGCGGCCGCGGCGGGCGTGCAGGCGCGCCAGCGCGGCGGTGACGCTGGTCTTGCCCTGGCCCGATGCGGGCGCGGACACCAGCAGGGCAGGGCAGCGCACGGGGCGCAGCTCGGGGACTTGCATCGAAGGACAACTCGCAACAGACCGGCCGTCGCCCTGCTTCCCCGCAGGGTTTCGTGAACAGGCATGCGCCGCGTTGCCGCGGGCGCGCACCCACTGGGTTGGCCGGTCTCCGGGCTGGCGGACGTCTCCCGTGCACCCTTCCCATCGGCCGGGGCCGACAGTGGGTCGATTCGCACGGGAGCGCTCTCCGGGGAGGGCGTCCGCTTACCGTTGCGGGGGCAGCTCAGGTTGGATCCGCCCCGGCAGGGCTCGTCTTCCTGATTCCCGTTTCACTGCCGCGACCGGACGGCCGCGGCGAGCACCAACGTGGGCGGCATGATACCCGCCGTCTTCCCTGAAGCCCGGCGCGCAGCCATAATGCGGCCCCATGGTCTCCACGCGTTCATTCACAGCGACGCTCCGCGGTTGGCGTTGGCGCAAGCCAACGACCTGAACCCACCTCATGGCGCCCGCACGCGGCGCCCCAGTCTTCCGCCGCGACCCAGCCTACGGCAGCCGGTCGCCCCGAACCCACTGAATCCAGAGGCCTGAGCACATGCTGCTGATGATCGACAACTACGACTCCTTCACCTTCAACCTGGTGCAGTACTTCGCCGAGCTCGGCGAGGACGTGCGCGTGTTCCGCAACGACGAGATCACGCTCGACGGCATCCGCGAACTGAAACCCGAGCGGCTGGTGCTGTCGCCCGGCCCGTGCTCGCCGGCCGAGGCCGGTATCTGCGTCGACGCGATCCGCGAGTTCACCGGCAAGCTGCCGATCCTCGGCGTGTGCCTCGGGCACCAGGCGATCGGCGCGGCGCTCGGCGGCAGGATCATCCGCGCGAAGACGCAGATGCACGGCAAGACCGACATCATCACCACCGACAGGCGCGGCGTGTACGCCGAGCTGCCGCAGCAGTTCACCGTGATCCGCTACCACTCGCTGGTGATCGAGCGCGACACGCTGCCCGCCGAGCTGGAGATCACGTCGACCTCGCAGGACGACGAGATCATGGGCGTGCGCCACACCGCGCTGGCCGGCACGAAGACGCCGCTCGAGGGCGTGCAGTTCCATCCCGAATCGATCCTCACCGAGCATGGGCACGCGATGCTGAAGAACTTCCTGGAGTTGCGCGGATGAACGGCGTCGTCGATCTGCGCAGCGACACCATCACCCGGCCGACACCGGCCATGCGCGAGGCGATGGCCTGCGCCGAGGTCGGCGACGACGTGTTCGCCGACGACCCGACCGTCAACGCGCTGCAGGAGGGCATCGCCGCGCTGCTCGGAAAAGAGGCGGCGCTGTTCGTGCCGACCGGCACGCAGAGCAACCTGATCGGCATCATGAGCCACTGCGGCCGCGGCGATGAATACATCGTCGGCCAGATGGCCCACACCTACCGCTGGGAAGGCGGCGGCGCCGCGGTGCTCGGCAGTGTGCAGCCGCAACCGCTGGAGCACCAGCCCGACGGCACGCTGGCGCTCGCCGACATCGACGCCGCCGTCAAGCCCGACGACGCGCACTTCGCCCGCTCGCGCCTGCTGTGCCTCGAGAACACGCTCGGCGGCAAGGTGCTGTCGCAGGCCTACCTGGCCGATGCGACCGGCCTGGCACGCCGGCGCGGCCTCGCGACCCACCTCGACGGCGCGCGGCTCTTCAACGCCGCGGTGAAGCAGGGCATCGCCGCGCGCGAGATCGCGGCGCATTTCGACAGCGTGTCGGTCTGCTTCTCGAAGGGGCTCGGCGCACCGGTCGGCTCGGCGCTGGTCGGCTCGAAGGCCTTCATCCGCGGCGCGCACCGCTGGCGCAAGATGCTCGGCGGCGGCATGCGCCAGTCCGGCGTGCTGGCGGCCGCGGTGTTGCATGCGCTGGACCACCATGTCGAGCGCCTCGCCGACGACCATGCGCTCGCGCAGCGCCTGGCCGCCGGCCTGCGCGACGTGCCGGGTGTCGCGGTCGAGCCGCCGCAGACCAACATCGTGTTCGTCGACGTGCAAGGCCCGAAGGCTGCCGGCCTGCTCGACCACCTGAAGGCGCGCGGCGTGCTGGCGACCGGCCTGTACCGGCTGCGCTTCGTCACGCACCTCGACGTCGATGCCGCCGGCGTCGACCGCGCGATCGCCGCGGTGCGCGAGCACATGAGCGCCTGAATCCTCGAGAGACGAACCATGACCATCAGCAACACCGAAGCCCTGGCCCGCGTCATCGACCACCGCGAGATCTTCCACGACGAGATGCTGACGCTGATGCGCCGCATCATGAGCGGCGAGATGTCGCCGGTGATGATCGCCGCGCTGTCGCTGGGCTTGCGCGTCAAGAAGGAAACCATCGGCGAGATCGCCGCCGCCGCGCAGGTGATGCGCGAGTTCGCGACGCCGGTGGTGGTGGCCGACACGACGCACCTGGTCGACCTGTGCGGCACCGGCGGCGACGCGGCGCACACCTTCAACATCTCGACCGCCGCGATGTTCGTCGCGGCCGCGGCCGGCGCGCGCATCGCCAAGCACGGCGGGCGCAGCGTGTCGTCGAGTTCCGGCAGCGCCGACGTGCTCGAGGCCTTCGGCGCCAACGTCGACCTGAATGCGGCACAGGTCGCGCAGTGCCTGCAGGAATGCGGCATCGGCTTCATGTTCGCGCCCAACCACCATGCGTCGATGAAGCATGCCGGCCCGGTGCGCAAGGAGCTCGGCGTGCGCACGATCTTCAACATCCTCGGGCCGCTGACCAACCCGGCCGGCGCGCCGAACCAGCTGATGGGGGTGTTCCACGCCGACCTCGTCGGCATCCAGGTGCGCGTGCTGCAGCGCCTGGGTTCGGAGCACGTGATGGTGGTCTACGGCATGAACGGCATGGACGAGATCTCGCTGTCGGGCGAGACGCTGGTCGGCGAGCTGAAGAACGGCGAGGTGCGCGAGTACATGGTGCACCCGAGCGATTTCGGCATGCCGGTCTACGACACCCGCGTGCTGAAGGTGGCCGACAAGGCCGAGTCGGTGCAGTGCATCCAGCGCGCGTTCGCGAACGAAGACGGGCCGGTGCGCGACATCGTGCTGCTGAACGCCGGCGCGGCGCTGTATTGCGCGAACGTCGCGTCGTCGGTGACCGAGGGCGTGCGGATGGCGCGCGAGGCGGTGGCCTCGGGCAAGGCGCTGGCCAAGCTGAGCCAGTTCGTGGCCGTCACCAACAAGTTGAAGGCAGCATGAGCGACATCCTCGACAAGATCAACGCGGTCAAGCGCGAAGAGATCGCGGCGGCCCGCAAGCTGCGCGACGAAGCCTCGGTGCGCCGCGAGGCGGAATCGCTGGGCGGGCTGCGCGACTTCGCGAAGGCGCTGCGCGGCAAGATCGCCGCCGGCTCGGCGGCGGTGATCGCCGAGGTCAAGAAGGCGAGCCCCAGCAAGGGCGTGCTGCGCGAGCACTTCGTGCCGGCCGAGATCGCTGCCAGCTACGAGAAGCATGGCGCCGCCTGCCTCAGCGTGCTGACCGACCGGCAGTTCTTCCAGGGCTCGGTCGACTACCTGAAGGCCGCCCGCGCCGCCTGCGCGCTGCCGGTGCTGCGCAAGGATTTCATGATCGATGCATACCAGGTGTTCGAGGCGCGTGCGATGGGGGCGGACTGCATCCTGCTGATCGCCGCGTCGCTGGACGATGCGCAGATGGCCGACCTGGAAGCGCAGGCGCAGGCGCTCGGCATGGCGGTGCTGGTCGAGGTGCACGACGGCGCCGAACTCGACCGCGCGCTGCGCCTGAAGACGCCGCTGGTCGGCATCAACAACCGCAACCTGCGCACCTTCGAGGTCACGCTCGACACCACGCTCGGGCTGCTGAAGCACGTGCCCGGCGACCGGCTGCTGGTGACCGAGAGCGGCATCCTCGCGCGCGCCGACGTGCAGCGCATGCGCGACGCGAACGTGCATGCCTTCCTGGTCGGCGAGGCGTTCATGCGCGCGCCGGATCCGGGCGTGGCGCTGGCCGAGCTGTTCCGGTGAGCGGGGAGGGCTCGCTGAAGGCGCCGCTGGCGCAGGTGCTCGATGCCGCGCCGCTCGGCTGGCGCGAGGTGCTGCGGCCCTGGCGCGAATCGGCGGCCGGGCAGGGCCTGGTCGAGTTCGTCGACCGGCGCGTGGCCGAGGGGGCGGTGGTCTATCCGCCCGAGCCCTTGCGCGCGCTGGAACTGACGGCCTTGCCGGAGGTCCGCGTGCTGATCCTCGGGCAGGACCCGTACCACGGCCCGGGCCAGGCCCATGGGCTCGCGTTCTCGGTGCCGGCCGGCGTCGCGTTGCCGCCGAGCCTGCGCAACATCCTCAAGGAGCTGGTGCGCGATCTCGGCGAGGCGCCGGCGACGGGTGACCTGTCCGGCTGGGCCGCGCAGGGCGTGCTGCTGCTGAACACGACGCTGACCGTCGAGCAGGCCGCGCCGGCGAGCCACGCACGCCATGGCTGGGAGCCGCTGACCGAGCGCATCGTCGCCGCGGTCGCGGGSCGGCGCCGGCCCTGCGTCTACATGCTGTGGGGCGCGCATGCCCAGCAGTTCGGGCCGCTGATCCGCGAGCAGGGTGGGCCCGATGCGCTGGTGCTGGCGTCGAACCACCCGTCGCCGCTGTCGGCGCGGCGCCCGCCGGTGCCCTTCATCGGCAACGGGCACTTCGGTGCCGCGCAACGGCACCTGTCGGCCCACGGCGGCGCGATCGACTGGAGCCGGTGAGGGCCCAGGCGCGCCAGGCTCAGTTGAAGTAGTAGCTGACGTAGAAGCCGACGTGGCTGCCGTCGTATTCCGGCGCGGTCGAATAGCCCTTCAGCGTGAACTTCTCGTGCACCGCGCGCAGCTTCAGCGCGACCGCGCGGCTCACGAAGTACTCGCCCTCGACCACCACGCCGGTCGACGAGTCGAACTCGACATTGCCCACGTCGAGCGCGCCGCTGGACGAGAACTTCGCGTTCTGCGACCAGCGCAGCCCGCCGCCGAGGCGCCATTGGTCGCTCAGGTCCCAGTGGCCCAGCACCTCGACGGGGTAGCGCTCGAAGGTCTTGCGGCCGTCGTCGCCGGAGCGCGTCTCGCCGCGGATCGTCTGGAAGTGGTAGCCGACGCTGATCTGCGCCGAGAACGGGCTGTCGAAATGCACGTCGACGCCGGCCTTCACGTCGACCAGGCCGCCGGCGCGGATCGACGTGCTGTGGCCGTCCTCGAACTCGACCGAGTCGAGCTTGTCGCCGCCCCAGGTCAGGCCGAGGCCGAGGAACGGGCGAATCCGCACGCCAGGGCCTGGGCCGGTGTCGGACGGGTACTGGCTCTGTGCCTGGGCGGAGGCCGACAACGCGAGCACCGCGGCGGCCAGGATGGTCTTGGTCATGGGGTTCTCTCCTCCGGATCGCCCGCGGGAAATGCTGGGGCGGGCGCGATTATCCGGGCGTCGACGGCTGTGGCGAGGTCATTTTTTGCAGCCCTGGTTTGCCAGTGTCACCAACTCGATGTATAGTCCCGAGTTCGCCGCGGAGGGGTGCCCGAGTGGCTAAAGGGGGCAGACTGTAAATCTGTTGGCTTACGCCTACGCTGGTTCGAATCCAGCCTCCTCCACCACGGCGAAACATATTCTGTAAGTTGCTAGACCGCTAGACGTTGTTGTTGCAAGACCGTTCCGGTCGGGTTCCCTCGATGTGTCGATGGGGTTCTGGCCGGGGCGGGTGGGGCTCCCGGGCGGGAGTAGTTCAATGGTAGAACCCTAGCCTTCCAAGCTAATGACGCGGGTTCGATTCCCGTCTCCCGCTCCACGGATCTTCACGGAGACGTTGTGATGTCGTCAGAGGCTTGACTGCCTGAGGTTGTCAGCCCTGTGTCGACAGGACACAAGAGACCTGCCCATGTGGCTCAGTGGTAGAGCACTCCCTTGGTAAGGGAGAGGTCGCGCGTTCGATCCGCGCCATGGGCACCAGTTTTTTCAGCACTGTCAATCTCGACCGCTAGGAGCGCGAAAAATGGCAAAAGGCAAATTCGAGCGGACCAAGCCGCACGTGAACGTTGGGACGATCGGTCACGTGGACCATGGCAAGACGACGCTGACGGCGGCGATCACGACGGTGCTGTCGGCGAAGTTCGGTGGTGAAGCGAAGGCGTACGACCAGATCGACGCGGCGCCGGAAGAGAAGGCGCGCGGCATCACGATCAACACGGCGCACGTCGAGTACGAGACGGCGAACCGCCACTACGCACACGTCGACTGCCCGGGGCACGCCGACTACGTGAAGAACATGATCACGGGTGCGGCGCAGATGGACGGCGCGATCCTGGTGGTGTCGGCCGCTGACGGCCCGATGCCGCAGACGCGCGAGCACATCCTGCTGGCCCGCCAGGTGGGCGTGCCGTACATCATCGTGTTCATGAACAAGTGCGACATGGTCGATGACGCCGAGCTGCTGGAGCTCGTCGAGATGGAGGTTCGCGAACTGCTGGACAAGTACGACTTCCCGGGCGACAAGACGCCGATCATCCACGGCAGCGCGAAGCTGGCGATGGAAGGCGACAAGGGCGAGCTGGGCGAAGGCGCGATCTTCAAGCTGGCCGATGCGCTGGACAGCTACATCCCGACGCCGGAGCGYGCGATCGACGGCGCGTTCCTGATGCCGGTGGAAGACGTGTTCTCGATCTCGGGTCGCGGCACGGTGGTGACGGGCCGGATCGAGCGCGGCGTGGTGAAGGTCGGCGAAGAAATCGAGATCGTGGGCATTGCCGCGACGCAGAAGACGACCTGCACGGGCGTGGAGATGTTCCGCAAGCTGCTGGACCARGGCCAGGCGGGCGACAACGTCGGCATCCTGCTGCGCGGCACGAAGCGTGAAGACGTGCAGCGCGGCCAGGTGCTGTGCAAGCCGGGCAGCATCAAGCCGCACACGCACTTCACGGCTGAGGTGTACGTGCTGAGCAAGGAAGAAGGCGGCCGCCACACGCCGTTCTTCAACAACTACCGGCCGCAGTTCTACTTCCGCACGACGGACGTGACGGGCGCGGTGGAGCTGCCGAAGGACAAGGAAATGGTGATGCCTGGCGACAACGTGAGCATCACGGTGAAGCTGATCGCCCCGATCGCGATGGAAGAAGGCCTGCGCTTCGCCATCCGTGAAGGCGGCCGCACCGTCGGCGCCGGCGTCGTCGCCAAGATCCTCGAGTAATTTGCGTTTGAAGGCCACAGGGGTATAGCTCAACTGGCAGAGCGCTGGTCTCCAAAACCAGAGGTTGGGGGTTCGATTCCCTCTGCCCCTGCCAATCGGTGAAGTTGGTGGGGTTGAGATTGGTGGCCCAAGCAGCCCGCACGGCGACGAAAAGCCCCGGCGGGCTTTGCTGCTGAAAAGCGGCACATGTTTTTTGAAGAGCGAAATGTCGAATCCACAAGTCGAAACCGTCTCCACGGGCACTGACAAGGCCAAGCTCGCCGCCTCCGGCGTGCTGGTGATCGTGGCCGTGGCGGCGTTCTATGCGCTCGGCAAGCAGGATCTCTGGCTGCGCGTCGGCGCCCTGGTGCTGCTGCTGGTGGCTGCCGTCGGGCTGTTCTTCACGTCCGAAAGCGGCAAGCAGCTGATCGCCTTCGGGCAGGATTCGTCGCGCGAAGTCCGCAAGGTCGTCTGGCCGAGCCGCAAGGAAGCGACCCAGATGACGCTGTACGTCTTCGCCTTCGTGGTCGTGATGGCGCTGTTCCTGTGGTTCACCGACAAGACGCTCGAATGGGTGCTGTACGACCTGATCCTGGGCTGGAAGCGTTGAGGACATCCTGATGAGTGAACAACAGCCCAACGAGCAAACCGCCGCCGAAGCCGTGCCCGCGCCCCTGGCGCCGGCCGGCAACAAGCGCTGGTACGTGGTGCATGCCTATTCGGGCATGGAGAAGGCCGTCGAGCGCAACCTGCGCGAGCGCATCGACCGCGCCGGCATGCAGGACAAGTTCGGCCGCATCCTGGTGCCGATGGAAGAGGTCGTCGAGCTGAAGAACGGCAAGAAGGCCGTGACCGAGCGCCGCTTCTTCCCGGGTTACGTGCTGGTCGAGATGGAAATGGCCGACGACACCTGGCACCTGGTGAAGCACACCAGCAAGGTCACCGGCTTCGTCGGCGGTGCGAAGAACCGCCCGGCGCCGATCTCCGAAGCCGAGGTGATGAAGATCGTCACCCAGATGCAGGAAGGCGTCGAGAAGCCGCGCCCGAAGGTCGAGTGGGAAGTGGGCGAACTGGTGCGCGTCAAGGAAGGCCCGTTCACCGACTTCAACGGCGCGATCGAGGACGTCAACTACGACAAGTCCAAGGTGCGCGTCTCGGTCACGATCTTCGGCCGCGCCACGCCGGTCGAGCTCGACTTCTCGCAGGTCGAGAAGGTCTGACGGCCTGAAGAATTCGGGCCCGGATGGCGGCCCGGCAAGGCAACTTGCAAAGGCCATCCCGTTGATGCCGGTGACGAGACACCGGTACGAGGAGCAAGGGTAACCAGCCCCTTGCGTTGGCACTCAAGGCCCGTCTGCCAAGGCAGGCCTCTCTGGAGAAATCATGGCAAAGAAGATTGTCGGCTTCATCAAGCTGCAAGTACCGGCCGGCAAGGCCAACCCGTCGCCCCCGATCGGCCCGGCCCTCGGCCAGCGCGGCCTGAACATCATGGAGTTCTGCAAGGCGTTCAACGCGCAGACCCAGGGGCTGGAACCCGGCCTGATGCTGCCGGTCGTGATCACCGCGTTCGCGGACAAGTCCTTCACGTTCATCATGAAGTCGCCCCCGGCGACCGTGCTGATCAAGAAGGCGATCAAGCTCGACAAGGGCTCGGCCAAGCCGCACACCGACAAGGTCGGCAAGATCACCCGTGCCCAGCTCGAAGAGATCGCGAAGACCAAGGTCAAGGACCTGACGGCAGCCAACATGGATGCCGCCGTTCGCACGATCGCAGGCACCGCCCGCTCGATGGGCGTGACCACTGAAGGAGTCTGAGCATGGCCAAGCTGACCAAACGCCAAAAGGCCGTCGCCGGCAAGGTTGACAGCACCAAGCTGTACGCCATCGACAACGCGCTGGCCATCGTCAAGGAATGCGCGACCGCCAAGTTCGATGAATCCATCGACGTGGCCGTGCAACTCGGCATCGACGCCAAGAAGTCCGACCAGGTCGTTCGTGGCGCCGTCGTGCTGCCCAACGGCACCGGCAAGACCAAGCGTGTCGCGGTGTTCGCGCAAGGCGCCAAGGCTGAAGAAGCCCGTGCCGCCGGCGCCGACATCGTCGGCATGGACGACCTCGCCGAACAGGTGAAGGCCGGCAACCTGAACTTCGACGTCGTGATCGCCTCGCCGGACACGATGCGGATCGTCGGTACGCTGGGCCAGATCCTCGGCCCGCGCGGCCTGATGCCGAACCCGAAGGTCGGCACCGTGACGCCCGACGTGGCCACCGCGGTGAAGAACGCGAAGGCCGGCCAGGTGCAGTTCCGCGTCGACAAGGCCGGTATCGTCCACAGCACCATCGGCCGTCGCTCGTTCGACGCCGACAAGCTGGTGGGCAACCTGCGCGCGCTGATCGAGGCCCTGAACAAGGCCAAGCCGGCATCGAGCAAGGGCATCTACCTGCGCAAGGTGGCGGTGTCGTCGACGATGGGCGTCGGCGCCCGCGTCGATGTCGCTTCGATCAACGCGTCCGCAGTGGCCGCCTGATCCGATCCGACAGATAAGAAATCGAGGGTCGGCACGAGTCTGGTGCCGGTCCGATGAATTGGTGGGCTGGTCCGGTGAAAGCCGGGCCAGGTCATCCAAGACCGCAGGCGTGGCCCCCGGGCCGCTTAATCGACGAGACGGTGGCGACACCCGATCCGAAGCCCGCGCAGATGGCGATCCCACTGGCAAGGAACCCTGGTTCCAAGGCAGAGGTCGCTGAATCGTGGTGTGTCCTGATGCTTCATGCGGACGGACACGATGTGTGAGGAGCAGACCTTGAGTCTCAATCGCAACGAGAAAGCAGCCGTGGTGACGGATGTGGCCGCGCAAGTCGCGCGTTCACAGACGTTGGCGCTGGCCGAGTACCGTGGCCTCACCGTGGCTCACCTTGACACCCTGCGCAAGCAGGCGCGCGACAAGGGCGTGTACCTTCACGTGCTGAAGAACACCCTGGCTCGCCGTGCCGTTGCCGGTACGTCGTTCGAGGTGGCTGCGGAAAGCTTCGTCGGCCCGCTGATCTACGGTTTTTCCGAGGACCCCGTTGCCGCGGCCAAAGTCATCGCCGACTTTGCCAAGGGCAACGACAAGCTCGTCATCAAGGCTGGTGCGTACGCCGGCAAGGTCCTGAACGCCGACGGCGTGAAGGCCCTGGCCAGCATTCCCAGCAAGGAAGTGCTGCTGTCGCAGCTGGCCGGCCTGCTGATGGCACCGGTGCAGCGCACGGCCGCCGTCCTGGCCGCCCTGGCCAAGCAACGTGGCGAAGGTGCTGCAGAAGCAGCCCCCGCCGCCGAAGCTGTCCCGGCCTGAAGACGACCCTCTCAACCTTTACCTGATATCTAGGAACCAAAATGGCATTCGATAAAGACGCATTCCTGACCTCGCTGGACAGCATGTCGGTGATGGAACTCAACGACCTGGTCAAGGCCATCGAAGAGAAGTTCGGCGTGACCGCCGCTTCCATGGCCACCGGCGGTGGCGGCGGTGGCGGCGGCGCTGCTGCTGCTGTCGTTGAAGAAAAGACCGAATTCAACGTCGTGCTGCTCGAAGCCGGCGCGAACAAGGTGTCGGTCATCAAGGCCGTGCGCGAACTGACGGGCCTGGGCCTSAAGGAAGCCAAGGACCTGGTCGACGGCGCTCCGAAGCCCGTCAAGGAAGCCATCCCCAAGGCCGACGCCGAAGCCGCTGTCAAGAAGCTGGTCGAAGCTGGCGCCAAGGCCGAAATCAAGTAATTCGGCCTGTCAGCACGAGGCTGGGTGCCGGTTTTCGGCCCCAGCCTTTTGCGCTTCAGGGGTTTGTCCCCCTGAGGACACCTGAAAGGGCGGGAACGACGACAATGTCGATCCTCCCCTCCTTTTCAAGTGTTCTCTGATCCGACTGCAGAGAACGGGTTTGGTCGGACTCCGGTGCAATGCCGGGGTTGTCCGCCAGCGGTTGGTAGTGGCCAGCCACCAAGCGTCGAACGCAATGTTCGAAAGACAGTCGCCGACGGGAGCAGGCCTGGGCCCGGCTCTGTTCCCCGATACGGAGTGAGAAATCACATATGGCGCAGCACGCAACCCCCTACAGCTACACCGAGCGCAAGCGGATTCGCAAGAGCTTCGGCAAGCGCGAGAGTGTCCTCAACGTTCCCTATCTGCTGACGATGCAGAAGGAGTCGTACGTCGCCTTCCTCCAGAAGGACGTCGCTCCGCAGAAACGCAAGCCTGAAGGCCTGCAGGCCGCTTTCCTCTCCGCTTTCCCGATCGTGTCGCACAACGGGTTCGTGGAGATGAAGTTCATCGAGTTCAACATGGCCAAGCCCGCGTTCGACACGCGGGAGTGCCAGCAGCGCGGGCTGACCTACGCCGCCGCGGTGCGTGCCAAGCTGCAGATGATCATCTATGACCGCGAGTCGCCGCAGGCGAAGACGGTCAAGGAAATCAAGGAACAAGAGGTCTACATGGGCGAAGTGCCGCTCATGACCGACTACGGTTCGTTCATCGTGAACGGCACCGAGCGCGTGATCGTCTCGCAGCTGCACCGCTCGCCGGGCGTGTTCTTCGAGCACGACAAGGGCAAGACCCACAGCTCGGGCAAGCTGCTGTTCAGCGCCCGCATCATTCCGTACCGCGGCTCCTGGCTCGATTTCGAGTTCGACCCGAAGGACATCCTGTACTTCCGCGTCGACCGCCGCCGCAAGATGCCGGTGACGATCCTGCTGAAGGCCATCGGCCTGAACCCGGAATCGATCCTCGCGAACTTCTTCGTGTTCGACAACTTCCGCCTGATGGACTCCGGTGCCCAGATGGAGTTCGTCGCCGACCGCCTGCGCGGCGAAGTGGCCCGCTTCGACATCACCGACAAGAACGGCAGCGTCGTCGTCGAGAAGGACAAGCGCATCACCGCGCGCCACACGCGCCAGATCGAGCAGAGCGAGACGCAGTTCATCAGCGTGCCGGAAGACTTCCTGGTCGGCCGCGTGCTGGCCCGCAACATGGTCGACCCGGACACCGGCGAGATCATCGCGAAGGCGAACGACGAGCTGACCGACTCGCTGCTGAAGAAGCTGCGCAGCGCCGGTGTGAAGGAGATGCAGTGCCTCTACACCAACGAGCTGGACGAAGGCGCCTACATCTCGCAGACGCTGGCCGCCGATGAAACGGCCGACCAGCTGGCTGCGCGCGTCGCGATCTACCGCATGATGCGCCCCGGCGAGCCGCCGACCGAAGACGCCGTCGAGGCGCTCTTCAACCGGCTGTTCTACAACGCCGACACGTACGACCTGTCGCGCGTGGGCCGCATGAAGTTCAACGCCCGCGTCGGCCGCGACGTGCCGGAAGGCCCGATGACGCTGTCGAACGACGACATCCTCGACGTCGTGAAGATCCTCGTCGAGCTGCGCAACGGCCGCGGCGAAGTCGATGACATCGACCACCTGGGCAACCGTCGCGTGCGCTGCGTGGGCGAGCTGGCCGAGAACCAGTACCGCTCGGGCCTCGCCCGCATCGAGAAGGCCGTCAAGGAACGCCTCGGCCAGGCCGAGACCGAAGCGCTGATGCCGCACGACCTGATCAACTCCAAGCCGATCTCCGCGGCGCTGAAGGAGTTCTTCGGTGCGTCGCAGCTGTCGCAGTTCATGGACCAGACCAACCCGCTGTCCGAGATCACGCACAAGCGTCGCGTCTCGGCCCTGGGCCCGGGCGGCCTGACCCGCGAACGCGCCGGCTTCGAAGTCCGCGACGTGCACCCGACCCACTACGGCCGCGTGTGCCCGATCGAGACGCCGGAAGGCCCGAACATCGGCCTGATCAACTCGCTGGCCCTGTACGCCCAGCTCAACGAGTACGGCTTCCTCGAGACGCCGTACCGTCGCGTGGCCGACGGCAAGGTGACGATGCAGATCGATTACCTGTCGGCCATCGAGGAAGGCAAGTACGTGATCGCGCAGGCCAACGCCTCGCTCGACGCCGACGGCAAGCTGATCGACGAGCTGGTCTCCGCGCGTGACAACGGCGAATCGATCCTGACCTCGCCGGAGCGCATCCAGTACATGGACGTGGCGCCGACGCAGATCGTCTCGGTGGCCGCCTCGCTGGTGCCGTTCCTCGAGCACGATGACGCGAACCGCGCGCTGATGGGCGCCAACATGCAGCGCCAGGCCGTGCCGACGCTGCGCCCCGAGAAGGCGCTGGTGGGTACCGGTGTCGAACGCGTCGCCGCGAAGGACTCGGGCACGGTCGTGGCCGCGCGCCGCGGCGGTGTCGTGGACTACGTCGACACCAACCGCATCGTGATCCGCGTCAACGACAACGAGACGGTGGCCGGTGAAGTCGGCGTCGACATCTACAACCTGATCAAGTACCAGCGTTCGAACCAGAACACGAACATCCACCAGCGTCCGATCGTCAAGCGCGGCGACAAGGTCGAAGCCGAGGACATCATCGCCGACGGCGCCTCGACCGACATCGGCGAGCTGGCGCTCGGCCAGAACATGCTGGTCGCGTTCATGCCCTGGAACGGCTACAACTWCGAAGACTCGATCCTGATCAGCGAACGCGTGATCGCCGACGACCGCTACACCTCGATCCACATCGAGGAACTGGTGGTGATGGCACGCGACACCAAGCTGGGCTCGGAAGAAATCACGCGCGACATCCCGAACCTGAGCGAGCAGCAACTGGCTCGCCTGGACGAGTCGGGCATCGTCTACGTGGGCGCCGAGGTCAACCCGGGCGACACGCTGGTGGGCAAGGTCACGCCGAAGGGCGAGACCACGCTGACGCCGGAAGAGAAGCTGCTGCGCGCGATCTTCGGCGAGAAGGCCTCCGACGTGAAGGACACCTCGCTGCGCGTCGACCAGGGCACCAGCGGCACCGTCATCGACGTGCAGGTCTTCACCCGCGAAGGCATCCAGCGCGACAAGCGCGCGCAACAGATCATCGACGATGAACTGAAGCGCTACCGCCTCGACCTGAACGACCAGCTGCGCATCGTCGAGGCCGACGCGTTCGACCGGATCGAGAAGCTGCTGTCGGGCAAGATCGCCAACGGCGGCCCGCAGAAGATCGCCAAGGGCACCGCCATCGACAAGGCCTACCTGGCCAGCGTCGAGAAGTACCACTGGTTCGACATCCGCCCGGCGGACGACGACATCGCCAACCAGCTCGAGTCGATCAAGAACTCGCTGGAGCAGACGCGCCACAGCTTCGACCTCGCGTTCGAAGAGAAGCGCAAGAAGCTCACGCAGGGCGACGAGCTGCCGGCCGGCGTGCTGAAGATGGTGAAGGTGTACCTGGCCGTCAAGCGCCGCCTGCAACCCGGCGACAAGATGGCCGGCCGCCACGGCAACAAGGGCGTCGTGTCCAAGATCAACCCGATCGAGGACATGCCGCACATGGCCGACGGCACGCCGTGCGACATCGTGCTGAACCCGCTGGGCGTGCCGTCGCGGATGAACGTCGGGCAGGTGCTCGAGGTCCACCTGGGCTGGGCCGGCAAGGGCATCGGCCAGCGCATCGGCGACATGCTGCAGGCGCAATCCAAGGTGGCCGAGCTGCGCAAGTTCCTCGACGAGCTCTACAACAAGTCGGGCGGCAAGACCGAGCGCCTGGACCACCTGAGCGACGACGAGATCCTCGAGATGGCCGGCAACCTGAGCAAGGGCGTGCCGTTCGCGACGCCGGTGTTCGACGGTGCGGCCGAAGAGGAAATCCGCGGCATGCTGAAGCTGGCCTACCCGGACGAGATCGCCAAGGTCAAGGGCCTGACGGCCACGCGCACCCAGGCCACGCTGTACGACGGACGCACCGGCGACGCTTTCGAGCGTCCGGTCACGGTCGGCTACATGCACGTGCTGAAGCTGCACCACCTGGTCGACGACAAGATGCACGCCCGTTCCACCGGCCCGTACTCGCTGGTCACGCAGCAACCGCTGGGCGGCAAGGCCCAGTTCGGTGGCCAGCGCTTCGGCGAAATGGAAGTGTGGGCCCTGGAAGCCTACGGCGCGTCCTACGTGCTGCAGGAAATGCTGACCGTCAAGTCCGACGACGTGAACGGCCGCACCAAGGTGTACGAGTCCATCGTCAAGGGTGAGCACGCGATCGAGGCCGGCATGCCGGAGTCGTTCAACGTGCTGGTCAAGGAAATTCGTTCGCTCGGTATCGACATCGAGCTCGAGCGCAACTAAAGAAAAGGAAACAGAACATGAAGGGTTTGCTTGATCTGTTCCGCCAGTTCACCCCTGATGAGCATTTCGATGCCATCAAGATCGGGCTGGCTTCCCCCGAGAAAATTCGGTCGTGGTCGTTCGGCGAAGTGAAGAAGCCGGAGACCATCAACTACCGCACCTTCAAGCCGGAGCGCGATGGCCTGTTCTGCGCCAAGATCTTCGGCCCGATCAAGGACTACGAGTGCCTGTGCGGCAAGTACAAGCGCCTGAAGCACCGTGGCGTGATCTGCGAGAAGTGCGGCGTCGAAGTGACGCAGACCAAGGTTCGCCGTGACCGCATGGGCCACATCGACCTGGCGGCGCCGTGCGCGCACATCTGGTTCCTGAAGTCGCTGCCGTCGCGCCTGGGCCTGGTGCTCGACATGACGCTGCGCGACATCGAGCGCGTGCTGTACTTCGAAGCGTACGTGGTGGTCGACCCCGGCATGACCCCGCTGAAGAAGTTCAGCATCATGTCGGAAGACGACTACGACGCGAAGCGCACCGAGTTCGGCGACGAGTTCGTCGCGCTGATGGGCGCCGAAGGCGTGCAGAAGCTGCTGGCCGAGATGGACCTCGATGTCGAGATCGAGCGCCTGCGCGGCGACATGACCGGCTCCGAGCTGAAGGTCAAGAAGAATTCCAAGCGCCTGAAGGTGATGGAAGCCTTCAAGAAGTCGGGCATCAAGCCGCAGTGGATGGTGATGAACGTGCTGCCCGTGCTGCCGCCGGACCTGCGTCCGCTGGTGCCGCTGGACGGCGGGCGCTTCGCCACGTCGGACCTGAACGACCTCTACCGTCGCGTCATCAACCGCAACAACCGCCTGGCCCGCCTGCTCGAACTGAAGGCGCCGGAGATCATCGTGCGCAACGAGAAGCGCATGCTGCAGGAAGCGGTCGACTCGCTGCTGGACAACGGCCGTCGCGGCAAGGCGATGACCGGTGCCAACAAGCGCGCGCTGAAGTCGCTGGCCGACATGATCAAGGGCAAGAGCGGCCGCTTCCGCCAGAACCTGCTGGGCAAGCGCGTCGACTACTCGGGCCGTTCGGTCATCGTGGTCGGCCCGACGCTGAAGCTGCACCAGTGCGGCCTGCCGAAGCTGATGGCGCTCGAGCTGTTCAAGCCGTTCATCTTCTCGCGCCTGGAAGCCATGGGCATCGCCACCACCATCAAGGCGGCGAAGAAGGAAGTGGAATCGGGCACGCCGGTGGTGTGGGACATCCTTGAAGAAGTCATCAAGGAACACCCGGTGATGCTGAACCGCGCGCCGACGCTGCACCGCCTGGGCATCCAGGCGTTCGAGCCGGTGCTGATCGAAGGCAAGGCGATCCAGCTGCACCCGCTGGTGTGCGCTGCGTTCAACGCCGACTTCGACGGTGACCAGATGGCCGTCCACGTGCCGCTGTCGATCGAAGCGCAGATGGAAGCCCGCACGCTGATGCTGGCCTCCAACAACGTGCTGTTCCCGGCCAACGGCGAACCGTCGATCGTGCCGTCGCAGGACGTGGTGCTGGGCCTGTACTACGCGACCCGCGAGCGCATCAACGGCAAGGGCGAAGGCATCATCTTCTCCGACGTCGTCGAAGTGCAGCGCGCGCTGGACAACGCCGCAGTCGAAGTCACCGCGAAGATCAGCGTGCGCCTGACCGAGTGGACGAAGAACAAGGTGACCGGCGAGTTCGTGTCGGAAACCAAGCTCGTCGACACCACCGTCGGCCGTGCGCTGCTGTCCGAGATCCTGCCGAAGGGCCTGCCGTTCTCGAACATCAACAAGGCGCTGAAGAAGAAGGAAATCTCGCGCCTGATCAACACCTCGTTCCGCAAGTGCGGTCTGAAGGAAACGGTCGTGTTCGCCGACAAGCTGCTGCAGTCGGGCTTCCGCCTGGCCACGCGCGCCGGCATCTCGATCGCGATCGACGACATGCTCGTGCCGAAGGAAAAGCCGGGCCTGATCGACCGCGCCGAGAAGGAAGTGAAGGAGATCGAGCAGCAGTACGTCTCGGGTCTCGTCACCGCCGGCGAGCGCTACAACAAGGTCGTGGACATCTGGGGCAAGACCGGCGACGAAGTCGGCAAGGTCATGATGAGCCAGCTGGCCAAGCAGCGCGTGCTCGATCGTCACGGCAAGGAAGTCGACCAGGAGTCGTTCAACTCCATCTACATGATGGCCGACTCGGGTGCGCGCGGCTCCGCTGCGCAGATCCGCCAGCTGGCCGGCATGCGCGGCCTGATGGCCAAGCCGGACGGCTCGATCATCGAGACGCCCATCACGGCGAACTTCCGTGAAGGCCTGAACGTGCTGCAGTACTTCATC